>CAXRDP010000001.1:0-7829 GCA_964229545.1 Flavobacteriaceae bacterium
TTCTTGAACTTGAACCGTCCCCCTGAGAACTCCTGTCATCAATTTACTAAAAGAGCGATTGGCATCCAAGCGGGTGGCTTTGAGGTCGTAGTCCTCACTTGTAAATGTAAAGTTTTTTTCGGTAAACAACCACTCTTGACCGGAATCCCAATAAAGCTGCTGGGTATTGAGTTGCGTACCTACAGAATCGGAAATAACCACATTGCCTTGAAGGTCTATGATCTCTGTTTTGGGGTAATAGATTCCGTAGTCAGCACGCACGTGTGTCTGATTGCCGTTTTTGTCAAACAGAGTGACATCGAGTCCATCGGGAAATTCTGAATAAGGAAACTTTTGGTTGGTGTAGTCTATGTTTTTCTTGGCTACCAATACCGCTTCTACAAATGCAGAGTCAGAGTAAACCAAACGTAAGTTTTCAGTTATACCTACGGGAAAATCGTCAAACCGATTGATTTCTTTTACGGCTGAAAAATTGTTTGTACACCCCACCAAAAGGACTGTGGCTACAAACAAATAGGTATGTAAAACCCTGTTCAAGCTTACAAATTGGGAACCGTCACTTTGGAGCGAATCCAGCAATCGAAGGTGATGACCTCACCCGCTTTGCCTTCCGTAAAAATATCCGTTTTGCTTGGCGCACGGCCATTGTAACTGGCTTCCAATTGCTGAGCCGTTGACTTTAGAGACGGATCCACAGCAGCTGCTCTTCGGGCGGTTTGGGCTGCCAACCAATAGACGGCTCTTTTTTCAAATTGGGTGTTGCCACAATCATTTGCGCTATCGGCATACAATGCGGCTATCAATACATAGGCCTTTCCCATAGAAGGCTGATTGTTTAGAGCCTGCTGAGCATATTTTCTAGCCTGATTTTTCAACCCTCGGTTCTTGAATTTGACTGCGATTTTGTAATAAATTGAAGCCTTTCGGTAGGGGTCAGTCTCGAGAGATAAAGATTCTTCATAGAATGCCAAGGCCGCTTGGTTGTCACCGGCTTTATCTTTGAGAATTCCCAAGTAGTATGCAGAGTCAGCAGAAGGTTTAAGGCTGTGCAATGCCTCGACCAATTCGACAAACAAAGGATCATCAGAACAATCTTTGGAGTCCATTCGGCTGGCTGCTCGTTTGAGCCACTTCTCATCACCTCGGTTGGCCTCTAAATTGTCTCTGTAGAGCGGAACTAGATTTTCACATGATGATTCTTGAGCGATAATGGCATCCAAGTTGTTGGCAAATGTGGTATTGGCCTGAGAGTTGATTTCGCACAAACGCTTGTTTTTTTTATCTCGAGAAGTCAGGGGCTCTCCTGCGTCCTCCTTTTTGATAATAACGTCTAAGGCTTTTGACAATTTGCTGTTTTCGTATGCAAACTTCTCAGACACATCCTCATATTTTGAAAACAACAATTCCATGCTTACGTTAGGATCTCCAGCTTTGTAGTTTTCGTAGAGTGTCTTGAAATAACTATACAACGCTTTGGGATTCGTAAAACTTTCAGCGTCCTCTGTGTAGGCAGAATCAAAGACCATATATACTGTGGCTTTGGGAGCCGCACCATAGTCAAGCATGGCTTGCGCTTTGGAAGCCAATATTTTTCCTTTTTGGCTTTTGCCAGTGCGATCGGTGGGGAAATAGGTCAGCCATTCATCGTAAAGTTTTACCAAATCTTCTACGAAGGAGGCTTTGTCTTCGGCATTCTTAATCTTATGACTTAAAATACGTTCCCCGTATATATAGGTAGCCGCATTTAGCTCAGGGCAATGCGTTCTTACTTCCATCCAAGGTGTATAGGCCGCATCGTAGTTTTTGACTTTGGCATATTCAGCAAAAATGCTCAAGTTGGCAGGGCACTCTGCTGTAGTTTGCGCATATCCATTACCCAATAACAAACCCACTGATAAAAGTGAAAAAATAAAATTCCTTTTCATAATTAATCGTATTGACGTTTGATAAACCACAGATCGTTTAATGAAAACCCAATCCGTATGGTCACATAATTTTCTTCAATAAGTTGATTCACAGCAGCTCCCATTCTTCCAAACTCAACTCCAACATTGGCTGTAGACAAACCGGCTATCGGCAAACCCACTCCAAAGTTTATGCCAAAATCTTCGATAGCGGTTCCATTTACACGCAGACCCGACTGGCCCATACGAACACCGGCACGATACACAATGCGTTTCCAATAGCTGCCAAATGAGTCGTATTCGGGGATAAAAAATCCACCTATAGACAACTGATTGGCCGACTCGAAGCTCACGTTGTCAAAATTATAAAAGCGATTGTTTACACCGCTACCCGTTTGTGTCCACTGTACGCCTGCATACCATTTTTTTTCTTCACCCAAACCCGCACCAATGGTAGTAGAAGTGGGTAAATCAATGTCTGTAATTGCCAAGTTGATGGCTTGCAAATCAATTTCTTGAGTGTCCCCTATGACTCCAGAGGTGCTTTCAAATGTAGAAATCGAGCGGCTGTTTTCGGACTTTAAGGTAACCTTGGGGCGGAATCCAGCATGTAGTTGAGAATAAAGTTTTGGAGTCCACTGAATTCTGTAGGCCGCAGAAAGGTTTAGCTCCGCACCGCGCACCACAGACTCGTCATACAATCGAGTAGAAAGATCGATTGCCTGATCAAAGCGGATATGACTGCGCTGTATCTGACCAAAATTGTAATGAAAAGCAGCACCCACTGACAGATTCTGAATTGGAGAAAACCCTAACGAGAAAAATACTTGATTGAGGCCTCCGCTACCTTCGTACTGATCGCCCATGGTGAAATCCACTGGATCGTCCACATTGCGCAATCGATAACCAACAGCGCTTTGGGGCATCAGACCGAAAGCAAATCCAAAGTACTTGGTCGGAACGGCTACAGACAAATAATCTATACCGGCCGTGGTGTTACTAATGGTGTTGCCTTGAGAATCAAATTTGTTGTTGCGGTGATTGGCTCCTACGCTGTAGTTGACCATTTTTAGATTGGCCAATGTGGCGGGTGCCGAAATGCTGTGGCTGATGCTGTCTGCATAGCTGGTAAAACCACCCATCATGCGCTGTTCAGAAGTGCCTCGGAAAAGTGTCTCTCCAACCCCGTAAAATGAATACGGAGATAGGGTTCCTTTTTGAGCTTGTAGAGCCGTTGTTACAAACAGCAATGTGAATACTAAAATGCGAATCATTCAATCAAATTGAGTTCGAGTAGCGCGTTGAGGCCATAAGCCAAAAAATCAACGTGGGCAAAGATGCTATTTTTTAGGCGTTCAGCCAAAAAGTTTGCGTCTCCGCCTGTTAAAATTACCTTAAAATTAGGCACTTTTTGGGCGTATTGTTTCATAAAGGCATCAATCTCTGCACAAGTACCCTCCAATACACCATGATGAATGGCGTCATGGGTATGCGTGGGTGGAAAGCTAGCCAAATCCGAGGGTTGTAGTTTGGGTAGGGCATCGGTAAATTCATGCATGGCACGGTAGCGCATCGCCAAACCGGGACTGATGCTACCCCCCAAATGATGGGCTTTTGGGTCGATAAGGTCATAAGTGATGCAAGTACCGGCATCGATTATCAATACCGCTTGCTCGGGATATAGGCTAGTGGCAGCCACCAAACCGACCATACGATCCAGACCCAATTGCTCAAAAGGCGTATATGCCGAGGTAAATGGCAGCTTCAACCCATGATTAGCAACAACACAATGTGTTTTTTGGACTAATAATTCCAACCAAGGGAATTCAGTGTTTTTTACACTAGATACGATGCTGTTTTCAATGGGATACGTATCCAACACAGATTGCATGTCAAATGCATCTTGGTGCGCAACAAGGTAGTGAGCCACAGCTTGGGCGGCGTCAAAAACCACAAGTTTGGTTGTTGTGTTGCCTATGTCAACGGTCAGGTTCACTGATAATGAATCAAGTAAGGCAAATGTAGCTTAAATTTACAAAGGTGCTTTGTCCGTTTTTACAAAGGGTTTATATTTGCAGCTGCAGAAATGCATGGTACCTTAGCTCAGTTGGTAGAGCAAAGGACTGAAAATCCTTGTGTCCCTGGTTCGATTCCTGGAGGTACCACCTTAAATAACCCATACTTCGGTATGGGTTTTTTTGTACTTTAGTTCTCTATTTAGTCCTCTACTTATGCCTACCAACCGTACCCTTGGCGAATTTATCATTCAAAATCAAGAACATTTCCCTTACGCTTCTGGCGAACTCTCTAGCCTGGTCAATGCCATACGGCTGGCCGCCAAAACCGTAAACCACGAAGTCAACAAAGCCGGATTGGTAGACATCGTAGGCGCCCACGGAGAGACGAACGCCCATGGCGAAGACCAACAAAAACTAGATGTATTGGCCAACCGTGTGTTTATCAAAGCATTGCAAAACCGGGAAATCATCTGCGGATTGGCCTCGGAAGAGGAAGAAAATTTTGTGGCTTTTGACAAAGACAGCAAAGCCAACCACAACAAATACATTGTCTTGATTGACCCACTCGACGGGTCGTCCAACATAGACGTTAACGTTTCGGTAGGTACCATTTTTTCTATCTACAGAAGGGTTTCTCCGGTGGGAAGTCCGGCACAAATCGAGGACTTTTTACAAAAAGGGAGTTGTCAAGTGGCGGCTGGCTATGTTGTCTATGGCACCTCTACCATGTTGGTGTATAGCACCGGAAAGGGCGTGCATGGATTTACCCTCAACCCTGCTTTAGGCACCTTCTATTTGTCACATCCCAATATGCGATTTCCTGAAGTGGGTCATATTTATTCCATCAACGAAGGGAACTACCTACATTTTCCCAAAGGTGTAAAACAATACCTAAAATATTGTCAAGCAATAGAGGGAGATAGGCCTTATACATCTAGGTATATAGGTTCACTGATTTCTGACTTTCATCGCAACCTTATCAAAGGGGGCATCTATTTATACCCATCTACCCAACAAAACCCCAACGGAAAACTCAGGCTTTTGTACGAGTGCAACCCCATCGCTTTTTTGGCAGAGCAAGCAGGGGGCAAAGCCAGTGACGGTCACAGACGCATTTTGGACATCAAACCACAAGAGCTACACGAAAGGGTACCGTTTTATTGCGGAAACCTAGAAATGGTCAATCAGCTCGAGAGCTATTTGGCACAGTAGTTGTTCGGTTTGAGGCTTTACGCTCAAAATCATACATTTGAGATTCATCTAAACCAACAATCATGGAAAAAACCTATTACAAACCTGAAGACCTTAAAAAATTTGGAGACATCACCCAGTGGAACGAAGATCTTGGGACTAAATTTTTTGACTACTACAACGCTGTTTTTGAAAGTGGGGCGCTTTCTGCCAGAGAAAAATCGCTGATTGCCTTGGCGGTGGCGCATGTGGTACAATGCCCTTATTGTATCGATGCCTACACCCAAGACGGACTCAAGCGCGGGATCGAAAAAGAAGAAATGATGGAAGCTGTCCATGTGGGGGCTGCAATCAAAAGTGGTGCGGCTTTGGTACATGGGGTACAAATGATGAACGTCCACGACAAACTCAGTATGTAATGGGTCTTAAGTCATTACAAGCACGTCAGAGCGAACTTTCGGACACAGACCGCCAACTTGAAATTCTCTCCAATGGGATTTTTGCCGACGGCCAACTGCCCAAATTCACCAAACAAATTGGAGGGCCACTCAAACCCAACAAACTGGAAATACTCCAAATCAATATGGGCTATATGTGCAACCAAGTATGTGCGCATTGCCATGTGGATGCAGGTCCTGATCGCAAAGAAATCATGACCCAAAAAACCCTTGAGTTGTGCCTGGATGTATGTGATAATTATGACATTGGTACGCTCGACCTTACAGGCGGTGCCCCTGAAATGAACCCCCATTTTAGGTGGTTTGTAGAGCAGGCGCGTTCCAAAGTTAACGACCTGATTGTGCGCTCCAACCTGACCATTTTGACAGCCAACAAAACCTTTAGCGAACTGCCAGAATTCTTTGCCCAACACAAAGTACATGTGGTGTCGTCCCTACCGTTTTACCGACGCAACAAAACCGACCGCCAACGAGGAAACGGGGTCTTTGACAAGTCTGTCAAAGCCTTGCAAATACTCAACAATCTAGGCTACGGACAAGCGGATACCGGTCTCCAACTCGACTTGGTGTACAACCCTGCCGGTGCTTTTTTGCCCGCTGACCAAAAGGAGTTAGAAGCTGATTTTAAAAAGGCCTTATTGGATGATTTTGGCATTGTTTTCAACCAATTGTTTGCCATCACCAATTTGCCCATCAGTCGGTTTTTGGATTACCTGATTGCTACAGACAACTACGAAGACTATATGCGTGAGTTGGTATCGGCCTACAACCCAACTGCCTTGGAGAATGTGATGTGTACCAACACCCTTTCTGTAGGTTGGGATGGCAGTTTGTACGATTGTGATTTTAACCAAATGCTACAAATGAAAATTGACCATCCCGTGGGTCATATTGGGGATTACAGCTCCGCGATCAACGACCGCAATATCCGTGTTTCACAACACTGCTACGGATGCACCGCCGGTGCAGGTAGCAGTTGCCAAGGAGCCTTGACCTGATGAAAAGAGTGGTTGTTTTTGTGAAAAACCCCGTAGCTGGTCAGGTAAAAACCCGACTGGCTGCCCAAATTGGCCATTCGGCGGCTTTGGCGATTTACAAAGACTTGGTAAAACACACGGCGCAAGTCTGTCAAGACTTTCCCCATGCGGTGTATTACAGTCAAGAGGTTATGGACAATGATGATTTTAAAACACAGTCAAAACACCTGCAGCAAGGCACAAACCTCGGCGATCGCATGCGCAATGCCCTTCAAGAAGGTTTTTCTTTGGGCTATACGCATCAAGTCCTGATAGGCAGTGACCTTCCTGAGCTTAGCAACGACCTTTTGTCACAAGCCTTTGACCAGCTCAATGCGCATGAAATTGTGATAGGTCCTGCCCAAGACGGCGGGTATTATTTGATAGGAATGCGTGCGCCCTACATAGAAGTGTTTGAAAAGATAGCATGGAGTACGGACCGAGTTTTGACGCAAACCCTTCAACACTGCAAAGACTACAGTATCCTAAAAACACTCACGGACATAGACACCCAAGAAGATTTAAAAGCTTTTCCCAAACTACAAAAACACATTTATGAAAGAACAAATTGAAGAAGCAGTAGATTATTTGAAAGAACATGGTTTTGAGGCGCCCGAGGTGGGTGTCATTTTGGGTACAGGCATGGGCAAGTTGGTCAACGAAATGGACATTCAGCAAAGTATCAGCTACAATCATATTCCGCATTTTCCGGCTTCGCGCGTAGAATTTCACAAAGGCAAACTACACTACGGTCAACTGGGTGGGAAAACGGTCTTGGTCATGCAGGGTCGTTTCCACCTTTATGAAGGTTACGATTTGTTGCAAATCACTTTTCCGGTACGTGTGATGCATGCGCTGGGCATCAAGCACCTACTCATCAGCAATGCGGCCGGCGCCATCAATACCCAGTTTAATAAAGGAGAACTGATGCTGCTTACCGACCACATCAACCTGCAGGGTGGATCGCCTTTGGCCTTCAAGGGAGTGGAAACTTTTGGGGAGCGGTTTGTGGACATGATTGCACCCTATGACAATTCACTAAACCAAAGCATTCGCCAATCGGCTCGAGAACACCAAATCCATCTCAATGAGGGTGTCTATGCCTCGGTAGTAGGCCCACACTTAGAAACACGCGCCGAATACCGCTACTTGGGCATCATAGGAGCCGATGCGGTCGGGATGTCTACTGTGCCTGAGGTGATCGTGGCCAATCATTTGGATTTGCCCTGCGCGGCTATTTCC
>CAXRDP010000002.1:0-4185 GCA_964229545.1 Flavobacteriaceae bacterium
GAAATTCTAATCGGTCAGGTAATCGACTCTAACTCGGCTTACATAGCCAAAAAACTCAATAGTATAGGGATAGAAATTGCCCAAATCAGGTCCATCTCTGACAAAGAGGACGCTATTTTGGAAGCATTGGGGTCAGCTCAAGACCGGGTACCTCTGGTCATTATGACAGGGGGGTTGGGTCCAACCAAAGACGATATCACAAAGCATTGCTTTTGCAGCTATTTTGAGGATGAATTGGTGCACAACCCAAAAGTATTGACCCATATCGAGAACCTGTTCGCCCAATATGTCAAAGTGCCTATCAACGATTTGAACCGCGCACAGGCCTTTTTGCCGTCAAAGGCGCAGTTGCTTGACAATCCCTACGGTACTGCTGTGGGGATGTGGATGAAAAAAGGACAAACGGTTTTTGTATCCATGCCCGGAGTGCCCTACGAGATGAAACATATGATGGAGGAACAATTGTTGCCCAAACTCAAACAGCATTTTGACCGTCCTGCCATTGTTCACAAAACCATGCTGACCTACGGCTGGGGCGAAAGTCGCATTGCCGAAGTTATTTCGGACTGGGAAACGGCGCTTCCTGACCATATTAAACTGGCTTATTTGCCCAATTTGGGGCGGGTGCGTTTACGTCTTACAGCCAAGGGTAGTGATGAAAAAGCTTTGACCAAAGAGGTCGATCAATGGTTTGAAGATTTATATCCGCTCATAGGAGAAATTATCACGGGATTCGAGTCAGACTTCCCGATTGAGGCTCAGATTGGAAAGTTACTCAGCCAACAAAACAAAAGCATAGCCACTGCAGAAAGTTGCACGGGTGGTCGCATTGCGGCTGCACTCACCTCTGTTCCCGGTGCTTCTGCCTATTTTGTAGGGGGTGTGGTGCCTTATAAAACGGAACTTAAAACCAACATTCTAAAAGTGTCTCCTTCTTTAATTGACACCCATTCTGTGGTAAGTGCAGAGGTGGCTTTGGCAATGGCCGAGGGGGTACGCAAACAGTTTTCGAGCGATTACGGCTTAGCCACAACGGGCAACGCAGGGCCAGAAAAAGGAGACTCCGACGCGGATGTGGGTACGGTTTATGTGGCTTTGGTAGGGCCCGGTGTTCAACAGGTGGAGCACTTTAATTTTGGCAAACACAGAGTGAAATCCACCCAAAAAGCAGTGAATAAGGCTTTGGAAATGACCCTAAAACTTCTTGAAAGCAAGGCAAAAAAACATTTGCCAATCCATTAAAAATATTGTTTATTTGCACTCCGTTTACAAAAATCAATTTTTGAGATGTCAAAAGTTTGTCAAATAACAGGTAAAAAAGCATTGGTTGGAAACAACGTTTCCCACGCAATGAACAAGACCAAAAGAAGATTTGGGGTCAACCTGATCAAAAAGCGTTTTTACTTGGCCGATGAAGATCGTTGGATTACTCTGAAACTTTCTACTTCTGCCCTTAAAACCATTAATAAAAAAGGAATTGCAGCTGTGCTAAAAGAAGCCAAAGCGCAAGGTGCCCTCTAAACTTTAGATCATGGCTAAAAAAGGAAATCGCGTTCAAGTAATCCTCGAGTGTACAGAGCATAAAAACTCTGGTATGCCAGGTACTTCTCGTTATATTACGACCAAGAACAAAAAAAATACACCAGATCGTATTGAGCTTAAAAAGTTCAACCCGATTTTGAAAAAAATGACCGTTCACAAAGAAATTAAGTAACAATGGCAAAGAAAACCGTAGCAACCCTGCAAACATCATCCAAAAGGATGACCAAAGCCATCAAAATGGTAAAAAACCAAAAAACTGGTGGTTATAATTTTGTAGAGGCCATTATGTTGCCGGAGCAAGTCAACGAATGGTTGTCAAAAAACTAATAGCATATTAGCTAACAATAAAAGCCACTTTTAGTGGCTTTTTTTATTTCATACATTTACAAAAACATCATTATGGGGCTGTTGCAATCTTTTTTCTCGAAGAAAAAACTCAACGAAGGACTCGAACCTACCAAGACCTCTTTGCTCGACAAAATCAGCAAGGCGGTTGTCGGAAGAAGCACGGTTGATGCTTCGGTGCTGGATGACTTGGAAGAGGTGCTTATCAGTGCAGACATAGGCGTGGATACAACCCTAAAAATCATAGAAAGACTTGAGGAGCGCGTGGCCAAAGACAAGTATTTGGGTACGCAAGAATTGCACAAAATGTTGCATGAAGAAATGGCAGCCCTTTTTCAGACTTCAACGGATGAGGAGTCCACAAGCGCAGGCCCTCATGTGACTTTGGTGGTTGGGGTCAATGGCGTGGGCAAAACCACTACCATAGGCAAGCTGGCTCATTTGTACAAAGCCGCTGGAAAATCGGTTTTGTTGGGAGCGGCTGATACCTATCGAGCCGCGGCAGTAGACCAGTTGCAATTGTGGTCGGAGCGTGTAGGCGTTCCCATTGTAAAACAAGCTATGGGAAGTGACCCGGCAGCAGTGGCGCACGATACCGTTCAGTCAGCTGTGGCCCAACAAGTTGATCGAGTTCTGATCGATACAGCAGGTCGGTTGCACAACAAGGTGAACTTGATGAACGAATTGTCTAAAATCAAACGTGTGATTCAGAAAGTACTCCCCGATGCCCCACACGAAATCTTGTTGGTGCTGGATGGTTCCACAGGTCAAAATGCCTTTGAGCAGGCCCGACAGTTTGCCCAAGCTACTGAAATCAGCGCTTTGGCCATCACCAAACTCGATGGAACTGCCAAAGGAGGTGTGGTCTTGGGAATATCCGACCAGATGCAAGTTCCTGTGAGGTACATAGGCGTAGGTGAAGCGATGGAAGACCTGCAGGAGTTTAACGCCCAAGAATTTGTAGATTCACTGTTTTAAAACCTGTCCCATGAAAAATATTTCAACCTTATTATTCACCCTGCTGTTTGTGAGTGCTTGCACAACAAAGACACCTGTCAAACATTGGGAACCCTATGATGAAACCGCCGAAATAGAAGCCAATCAAACCCATGAAAACCCTCGTATGAGGTACAAACTCATTCAATCCAAATTGTTGGACAAGAATGAACTGTGGGCGCCTTTTGAAAAAGCTTTGAAACGTTTTGGCGAGGAGGGTTATTTAAAATTAAAGCCTTTGGTGTTGGAGCAAGACATACCCAGTCTTCAACAGCACATTGCTTCAGGGGTGCTGACCTATGAAAAACTAACGCTTTTTTATCTGTACCGCATTCGAAAATTTGAGAGTGATCCCAATACAACGCTACATGCTGTCCTAGCGCTTAATCCCAACATCATACAAGAGGCCAAGCAAAAAGACCGTGAAAAACAAGATGACAACCACCCCATATTTGGGATGCCTATATTGCTAAAAGACAACATTAATACAAGTGATATGCCCACAACTGCCGGTGCGGCTTTGTTGCAACATCACATTCCAGAAAACAATGCCTTTGTTGTTGACCAACTCAAAGCCAAAGGTGCTTTGATTTTGGGAAAAGTAAACCTAAGCGAATGGGCCTATTACTTTTGTGCCGGTTGTCCTTTGGGGTACAGCGCTGTCGGAGGGCAGACCCTGAATCCTTACGGCAGAAAAATCTTTGAAACCGGCGGTTCGAGTTCGGGCAGTGGGGTGGCTGTGGCTGCCAACTATGCTGTGGCTGCTGTGGGTTCAGAGACTTCAGGTTCGATTCTTTCCCCATCGAGTAAAAATGCTGTGGTGGGCCTAAAACCCACCATCGGTTTGGTGAGTCGTACAGGCATTGTCCCCATTTCAGGAACTCTTGACACCTCGGGCCCTATGACCAAAAACGTGGTTGACAACGCTATTTTATTAGAGGCGATGACAGGAAAAGATCTGTCAGACCCAGTCACAGCAAATGCACCTGTATCAAATCCTAGCTATTTCCAAGCAAGTCAAAACACTGGTTTTGAAGGAGTTCGTTTGGGAGCCATCAAATCTTTCGTGGCTACGGATTCGTTGTACAGAGAAGCTGTGAAAACGCTACGTGAAAGTGGCGCAGAGGTTATTGAGTACGATCCGCCAAGCATCTCATTTAATGGATTCTTATCCTTGTTGAATGGAGATATGAAACACGACCTACCAGTTTATTTTGATACATATGCTGGCGAGGACTACAAAGGCTATGACGTACAGTCCGTGATGGATTACAACCAGCAAGACAGCCTTTTGCGTATGCC
>CAXRDP010000003.1:0-8889 GCA_964229545.1 Flavobacteriaceae bacterium
ACCATCATAGTATTTGGTCAAATCGGCATTGCTGACATTGATATCTGTTAAGAAATTTTGAAAATCCACATCGTCCATCATGGAGAGGTTAAAACCTGTGTTTTGTGCTGTAAGCTGGAACGAAATTGTTGTAAATGTGAAAACAAGTAGGGGAAGAAAGAAATGCTTTTTCATAATAAAATTTTAGCCAAATCTATTTATTATACTACAAAAAACAAAAACCAAGCCACAAAGTGGATGCGCACATCTATTATCTAGATTCTGCTCGCCATCCCTTATTTAACTGTTTGGACAGTTCTTCTGTTAAATTAGGTTTCAAACCTGCAATATTGTAATTCTCCTCAGGGTCATTGATGATGTCATACAGCTCATCAGTCACATAGTTTACTTTTGTGCCATTATGGTGGTCCCCCGGTTGGTGTTTTGCATCACCACCGTAGCCCCCGGCAAGGGCAGGCCGTTGTCGTCGGTGACCGTTCCAGAAACGGTCTGTTGCGCCCAACTAACTAACGGCAATGCGCAAACGAGTGCGAAGGCGCGAAATAAAATAGGTATTTGTTTCATAGGATATAAATCAATGGGTTGCGCCATGAAGTTAGGCGCATGGGGGTGCTTTGGACAAGCCTCAAGCCCAAAAAAATCCTAAAAAACCATTAATTTCTACGAAAAAGCGAAAAAATTATTCACTTTATGAGAACAGCTAAAAAGTAGTCCGTCGCAGTGACCAATTTTAAATAAACCACACACCAATAATAATTGTCTAAAACCATAGATCAACAAGCGAGCATCCACCCACCTCAATACCCATTGTTAAAAAATTGCCAATTCGGTATTTGATTATGAAAAAAATAATACTACATTTGCAGCCCTTTAAATAAGGGAAGAAATAAATAAAGTATATGCCAACAATTTCGCAACTCGTTCGAAAAGGAAGAACAGATTTGACCAAAAAGAGCAAATCTGCCGCTTTAGACGCTTGCCCACAACGGCGTGGGGTATGTACCCGTGTGTACACCACCACTCCAAAAAAACCCAACTCCGCGATGCGCAAAGTAGCGCGTGTGCGACTCACCAACGGAAATGAAGTCAACGCTTACATTCCCGGCGAAGGTCACAACCTTCAGGAGCACTCTATCGTATTGGTGCGTGGTGGTCGGGTCAAAGACTTACCGGGTGTGCGATACCACATCGTTCGTGGTGCCTTGGACACCGCTGGTGTAGAGGGCCGCTTGCAACGACGTTCGAAGTACGGCGCCAAAAGACCCAAAAAGTAAGACAGTTAGAAGTACAATGACGTTCAAGCTTGCTTGAACCACTCAATAGAAAGATATGAGAAAAAGAAAGGCCAAAAAGCGCCCCTTACTCCCCGACCCGCGATTCAATGACCAACTGGTCACACGTTTTGTTAACAACCTAATGTGGAGCGGAAAAAAATCCATCGCATTTCAGATTTTCTACGATGCCATTAACATTGTAGAAGAAAAAAACCAGGACGAAGAAAAGCAAGCGCTTGATTTGTGGAAAGATGCCCTGACCAACGTGATGCCTCATGTTGAGGTACGCAGCCGTCGTGTGGGTGGTGCCACTTTTCAGATTCCCATGCCCATACGTCCAGATAGAAAAATTTCTATGGCTATGAAATGGATGATCAGTTTTGCGCGCAAACGCAACGAAAAATCCATGGCCCAAAAATTGGCAGCTGAAATCCTTGCTGCATACAAAGAAGAAGGCGCAGCGGTTAAAAAGCGAGTGGACACCCACAAGATGGCCGAAGCCAACAAAGCATTCTCTCACTTTAGATTTTAACGGGAACCATGGCAAGAGATCTTAAATACACACGTAATATTGGTATTGCTGCGCACATCGACGCAGGAAAAACCACCACTACAGAGCGTATTCTATATTATACAGGGGTAAGCCACAAGATTGGTGAGGTGCACGATGGTGCTGCCACCATGGACTGGATGGAGCAAGAGCAAGAGCGTGGAATTACCATTACCTCTGCTGCCACCACTTGTGAGTGGACTTTCCCTACCGATCAAGGCAAGCCGGTTGAAGGTGCCAAGCCTTACCACTTTAACATTATTGACACTCCCGGACACGTGGACTTTACCGTTGAGGTAAACCGTTCTTTGCGTGTTTTAGACGGTTTGGTGTTTTTGTTTTCTGCCGTTGACGGGGTAGAGCCTCAGTCAGAAACCAACTGGCGTTTGGCTGACAACTACAAAGTGCCTCGTATGGGCTTTGTCAATAAGATGGACCGCCAAGGTGCCAACTTTTTGAACGTTTGTACCCAAGTTCGCGAAATGCTCAAATCCAATGCTGTACCGATTGTATTGCCTATTGGAGATGAGGACAACTTTAAAGGTTGTGTGGATTTGGTAAAAAACCGCGCCATCATCTGGCATGAGGATAACATGGGAGCCACTTTTGATGTGGTTGACATTCCTGAAGACATGAAAGACGAAGTCGAAAAATTCCGCGGCGAGCTGATAGAGGCTGTTGCTGAATACGACGAAAATCTATTGGAAAAATATTTTGAGGACCCTGATAGCATCACCGAGGACGAAGTGCACAATGCCTTGCGTGCAGCTACCCAAGACATGAGCATCATTCCGATGATCTGTGGGTCTGCCTTTAAGAACAAAGGGGTTCAGTTTTTGTTGGATGCCGTATGTCGCTACTTGCCTTCACCTGAAGACAAAGAAGCGATTGAAGGTACCAATCCTGACACAGACGAAGTGATCACACGCAAACCCACCGTAAGCGATCCTTTCGCTGCTTTGGCCTTCAAGATTGCTACCGACCCCTATGTAGGTCGTTTGGCTTTCTTCCGTGCCTATTCAGGTCGTCTGAATGCGGGTTCTTATGTCTTGAACAACCGTTCTGGTAACAAAGAGCGTATTTCTCGTATCTATCAGATGCACGCCAACAAACAAAACGCTATTGAGTTTATTGAAGCGGGTGACATTGGTGCGGCTGTAGGATTTAAAGACATCAAAACAGGGGATACCCTTTCTGATGAAAAACACCCAATCGTACTAGAAAGTATGGACTTCCCTGATCCGGTGATTGGTATTGCTGTAGAGCCCAAAACTAAGTCCGACGTGGACAAGTTGGGTATGGCTTTGGCCAAATTGGCTGAGGAAGACCCTACTTTCCAGGTAAAAACAGACGAAGCTTCGGGTCAGACCATCATCAGCGGTATGGGAGAGTTGCACTTGGATATTATTATTGACCGTCTCCGCAGAGAGTTTAAGGTCGATGTGAATCAAGGACAACCACAAGTAGAATACAAAGAGGCCATCACTTCATCTACTGATCACAGAGAGGTTTACAAAAAACAAACCGGTGGTCGTGGTAAGTTTGCCGACATCGTATTTACCCTAGAGCCTGCTGAAGAAGGCAAGCAAGGACTAGAATTTGTCAACGAAATCAAAGGAGGTAACGTTCCCAAAGAATACATTCCTTCTGTTGAGAAAGGATTTAAAGAAGCCATGAAAAACGGTCCTTTGGCCGGATTTGAGGTCGACGCAGTTAAAGTAACCCTAAAAGACGGTTCTTTCCACCCTGTGGATTCCGATTCTTTGTCGTTTGAATTGGCGGCCAAAATAGGTTATAAAGTAGCGGCCAAATCTGCCGGAGCTGTGATCATGGAGCCAATGATGAAATTGGAGGTATTGACTCCAGAAGAAAACATGGGTGATATCGTAGGGGACCTCAACCGCCGTCGCGGACAGGTCAATAGCATGGACGATCGTGCCGGATCTAAAGTGGTCAAAGCCATCGTTCCTCTGTCTGAAATGTTTGGATACGTAACTTCGTTGCGTACCCTTTCATCTGGACGTGCTACCTCTACGATGGAGTTTTCACACTATGCCGAGACCCCATCCAATGTTTCTGAAGAAGTGATTTCTGCAACCGTTGGTAAAAGCTAATAACGAACCATTATGAGTCAAAAAATTAGAATCAAACTCAAATCGTACGACTACAACTTAGTGGACAAGTCGGCCGAGAAAATTGTAAAAACGGTAAAGACTACCGGAGCTGTTGTTACAGGTCCCATTCCTTTGCCTACACACAAAAAGATTTTTACAGTCTTGCGTTCGCCACACGTCAACAAGAAGTCGCGCGAGCAATTTCAGTTGAGTTCGTACAAGCGTTTGCTGGACATTTACAGCTCGTCTTCTAAGACGATCGACGCATTGATGAAGTTAGAGCTTCCTAGCGGAGTAGAAGTAGAAATTAAAGTATAACGTTCCGAAAGGAAAAACGATAAACAACGACCATTATGTCTGGGTTAATAGGAAAAAAAATCGGTATGACCAGTATCTTTGATGAGAACGGAAAGAATCTTCCGTGTACGGTCATTCAAGCCGGTCCATGTGTGGTGACGCAAGTACGCACACAAGATACGGACGGCTACGATGCGTTGCAGTTGGGTTTTGATGACAAGCCTGTCAAAAACAGTAACAAAGCTGCACAAGGTCATTTTAAGAAAGCCAACACAGCCCCCAAAAGAAAGCTTGTGGAGTTTAAAGACTTCGATAGCACCTACAAATTGGGTGACACTGTGGGGGTAGATCTTTTTCAAGAAGGCGAATTTGTAGACGTAACCGGCACCTCCAAGGGAAAAGGTTTCCAAGGGGTTGTCAAACGTCATGGCTTTGCCGGTGTGGGTCAGGCTACCCACGGACAGCACAACCGATTGCGTGCACCCGGTTCTATTGGTGCGGCCTCTTATCCTGCACGTGTTTTTAAGGGCATGCGTATGGCAGGTCGTATGGGCAACGATCGTGTAACGGTTCAAAACCTAAAAGTACTCAAGGTAGTACCTGAAAAGAATTTGTTGGTCGTAAAGGGTTGTGTCCCAGGCCATAAAAACGCATATATCTTAATATCGAAGTGATGAAAGTATCTGTAGTTGACATAAAAGGAAAAGATACCGGTCGCCAAGTCGATCTATCTAAAGATATTTTTGGGGTAGAGCCCAACGAGCACGCAGTCTATTTGGATGTCAAGCAATACCTTGCCCACCAGCGTCAGGGTACGCACAAAGCCAAAGAGCGTGCAGAGATTGCCGGGAGTACCCGTAAGATCAAAAAACAAAAGGGAACAGGTACCGCTCGTGCGGGTAGTCTGAAAAACCCGTTGTTCCGCAGTGGAGGTCGTGTATTTGGTCCTCGTGTGCGTTCCTACGACATGAAAGTCAACAAGAATGTCAAGCGATTGGCTCGCAAAACAGCTTTAAGCCTAAAAGCGACTGCCAAATCATTGACTGTTGTTGAAGATTTTGACTTTGACGCACCCAAAACCAAATCTTTTACAGCGGTTTTGGATGCCTTGGGCATCGCCGACAAAAAGGCCTTGCTCGTGGTAGGCAAGTCAAGCCAGAATGTTTACCTCTCCTCACGCAATTTGCAGCGTGCCGAGGTAGTGACCGATAACGAACTCAGCACTTATAAGATCATCAATGCCCAACATTTGGTATTGGCAGAGAGTGCTGTGGAGACCATAGTTTCAAACTTGAGTAAATAAGCATCATGAGTGTATTGATAAAACCCTTAGTAACCGAAAAATCTACGAGCGAAAGCGAATTGCGCAATCGTTACACTTTTTTGGTACGACCTACAGCCAACAAGGTTGAGATCAAAAAGGCCGTCGAAGCCACTTATGGTGTTGCCGTTGAGAAAGTGCGCACCTTGCGTTACGGTCCCGACCGCAAATCGCGTTACACCAAAACAGGTGTACAACACGGAAAGACCAATGCGACCAAGCGTGCCATCGTGGAAGTTGCAGAGGGAGAAAGAATCGATTTTTACAGTAATATATAAACCAATAGGATGTCAGTTAGAAAACTCAAACCTATAACTCCTGGACAGCGCGGTAGAGTGGTCAATGGTTACGACGCCATCACCACTGATAAGCCGGAAAAAAGCTTGCTTGCTCCGAAAAAACGTTCTGGAGGTCGTAACAACAGTGGCCGTATGACCAACCGCTATCGCGGTGGGGGTCATAAGAAAAGATACCGCATCATCGACTTCAAGCGCAACCGCTATGACGCACCTGCTGAGGTGTTGAGCATAGAGTACGATCCCAACCGATCTGCTTTTATCGCGCTTACCCAGTTTGAAGATGGGGAAAAACGCTACATCGTAGCTCAAAACGGCTTACAAGTAGGACAAAAAGTGGTTTCTGGTGAAAATGCCGCACCCGAGATCGGAAACGCCATGCCTTTGGCCAGCTTTCCATTGGGTACCATCATCTCTTGTATCGAATTGCACCCTGGCAAAGGAGCCGCATTGGCTCGCAGTGCCGGTTCTTTCGCCCAATTGATGGCCCGTGATGGAAAATTTGCTACCGTCAAATTGCCTTCTGGTGAGACACGTATGATTCTTACCACTTGTATGGCTACTGTGGGAGCCGTTTCCAATTCTGACCATCAGTTGTTGGTTTCTGGTAAAGCCGGTCGCAGCCGTTGGCTCGGTCGCCGTCCACGCACCCGTCCTGTGGCCATGAACCCTGTTGATCACCCCATGGGTGGTGGTGAAGGTCGTGCTTCAGGTGGACACCCACGTTCACGCAATGGCATTCCTGCAAAAGGATACCGCACGCGCAACAAGAACAAGGCATCTAACAAGTATATCATAGAACGAAGAAAAAAATAAATCATGGCGCGATCATTAAAAAAAGGACCCTTCGTACAACATAGCTTGACCAAAAAGGTGCAAGCCAATATCGATTCTGGTAAGAAGAATGTGATCAAAACATGGTCACGTGCTTCTATGATTACACCAGACTTTGTAGGACAGACCATCGCAGTACACAATGGACGTCAGTTTGTGCCTGTATATGTTACTGAGAATATGGTAGGCCATAAATTAGGAGAATTTTCACCCACACGTTCTTTTAGAGGACATGCTGGGGCAAAAAATAAAGGTAAAAAATAACTATGGGAGTTCGTAAAAGACAATCCGCCGAGCAGTTAAAGGAAGCGCGCAAGTCGATTGCGTTTGCCAAGTTGAACAACTGCCCAACTTCACCAAGAAAGATGCGCCTCATGGCCGACTTGATCCGTGGTGAAGGCGTAGACAAAGCCTTGTCTATTTTGCGTTTTAGCGCAAAAGAGTCATCGTCTCGTTTGGAAAAGCTATTGCTTTCTGCGGTTGCCAACTGGCAAGCCAAAAACGAAGATGGTGATGTAGAGAAAGCAGGACTGTATGTAAAAGAAATTCGTGTAGACAGTGCACGCATGCTCAAAAGACTACGTCCGGCACCTCAAGGCCGAGCCCACAGAATTAGAAAACGCTCTAACCACGTAACACTCGTGTTGGGAGCTCAAGATAACGCGCAAAGCTAAACAGCAATATGGGACAAAAAACAAATCCAATAGGCAACCGCATAGGCATCATCAGAGGATGGGAATCCAACTGGTATGGAGGTAGAGATTATGGAGACAAGTTGTCCGAAGACGACAAAATCCGACGCTACGTTCACGCCCGTTTGGCCAAAGCCAGTGTGTCTCGAGTCATTATTGAGCGTACACTCAAGTTGGTTACCGTAACCATAACCACTGCCCGTCCAGGAATCATCATCGGAAAGGGCGGTTCTGAGGTTGACAGACTCAAAGAAGAATTAAAAAAGATTACCGGCAAGGAAGTGCAACTCAATATTTTTGAGATCAAGCGTCCTGAATTGGAAGCCCAATTGGTGGCTGCCAGCATTGCCCGTCAGATTGAAAGTCGTATCTCATACCGACGCGCCATCAAAATGGCCATTGCCGCTTCGATGCGTATGAACGCCGAAGGGATCAAAGTACAGATTTCAGGTCGATTGAACGGCGCTGAGATGGCACGTTCTGAAAGCTATAAAGACGGACGTATTCCGCTTTCTACTTTCCGTGCCGATATCGACTATGCCTTGGTAGAAGCCCATACTACTTACGGTCGTATAGGTATCAAGGTATGGATTATGAAAGGTGAAGTCTATGGAAAACGCGAGCTTTCTCCTCTTGTGGGAATGAGCTTGGGTGCAACCAAAGGCAAAAATGAGAAACGTGGTGGACATGCACCACGCAGACGTAAATAATTTGAATACTGAATAGTTATGTTATTACCTAAAAGAACCAAATACAGAAAAATGCAGAAAGGCCGCATGAAAGGTCTTTCGCAACGTGGCCACCTTTTGTCCAACGGTATGTTTGGGATCAAAGCATTGGATTCTGTGTTCATCACCTCACGTCAGATAGAGGCTGCGCGTATTGCTGCGACTCGCTATATGAAACGTGAAGGTCAATTGTGGATTAAAATATTCCCGGACAAGCCCATCACCAAAAAACCGCTTGAGGTTCGTATGGGTAAAGGTAAAGGTGCACCAGAATATTTTGTTGCTGTAGTTAAACCTGGAAGAATTCTCTTTGAGATCGCAGGTGTTGACCACGAAGTAGCCAAAGAAGCACTTAGGTTAGCTGCACAAAAGCTTCCTATGAAAACTAAGTTTGTCGTAGCCAGAGATTTTTCTGCCTAATTGTTAAAGACGAGAAAGATGAAACAGTCAGAAGTTAAAGAATTATCCGCTGAAGCGCTACAAGCTAAATTGGTTGAGACCAAGAAACAATACGCGGACATGAAACTTGCCCATGCGGTTACTCCCCTTGAGAATCCGCTTGAATTGAGAAAAGTGAGAAAATCTGTGGCTAGATTGGCCACTGAGTTAACTAAAAGGGATCACCAATAATTGGTTCTGCTTTATGGAAAATAGAAATTTAAGAAAAGAAAGAATCGGTGTGGTAACCAGTAACAAAATGGAGAAATCCATTGTTGTTTCTGAAGTAACACGTGTGAAACACCCTATGTACGGTAAGTTCGTATTGAAAACCAAGAAGTACGT
>CAXRDP010000004.1:0-44394 GCA_964229545.1 Flavobacteriaceae bacterium
AAATGTATTGCTGTAATAGCCAACACCATATCCTACGATAGGGGTAATACATACCGCCGCTAGGGCGCCTTCCACGGTTTTATTGGGTGACACTTTGGTGTATAACGGATGTTTGCCCAGCCATGAGCCAAAGCCAAAGGCCACAGAATCTGTGGTCCATACGAGCAAAAGCAACCCAGTGATTAGCTCTTGATTGAAAACATTGTCCTGAGCCCCATCATATAAAAGCAAAAAAATGGGTGCGCATATATGTAAGCATGCGATTGCCATGGTGCTTAGGCTTTTTGCTTGTAATTCTTTAAGAGCAACCATATGGTAGGCCAACCAAAGCTGAATCAAAATAGCTCCGAATGCCCAAATGAAATGAGGAACTTGTGTTTGAAACAAGCCATATGTCAATCCGCATACCAAAACCACTTTCCATAGAGACGAAGTACCTTGAAGATTGAGAAACTCTCTTGTAACCACCAAAGAGACCCCAATCAAAAAAATTGAATAATAAACAGAATCAAGCCAAAGGGTTCCGAGCCAAAGTCCGGCATAAAGCAATCCAAAAGCTGTTCTTAGAGAGAAAGAGGTCATTAAAAATCTTCTAATAAGATTAAAAACACATCTTTGATGGGCAAGCCGTAAGTGAGGAAGTTCTCTTGATTTTCCTCTGTACTTTTTTTAAAGTGTTTGATAGAGGTAATGTTGATGGGGATATTTTTTTTGTATTTGTGTTTAATGCCTTTTAGACCTTCACTCAATGTATCTGTGAGTTGTTTGGTGCCAGCAAAAATCACAAAACATTCTGGGAGATCTGCCAATTTGTGATTGGCAATCTGTTGATCACACATGATAATGCTTCCATCGTGGGCGACCAAAAACTCACATGAGGTAAGTAGAAATTTGGCATTTAGGTTGGTTTTGGTAGGAGTGATGTCATCACGTTGAAAATGTTCAAGCAGGCTGGTGTCAAAACACAACATTTCTGAGGATGTCCATTTTTTCTCTTTAATGACATCATCGAAGGCACGAAGGGCTTCATCCGTGTTTTCACAATAGATAAACTTGCCACCTTGTTGGGTAAATTTTAACGTAAAACTCTCTTCTATAGGAACCTCCTGTGCAGGCATATATTTGCTGCGCTCGGGTTGTTCCTTCTCTTCTTGCTTGGGCGCACTACCGAAAATAGATGACAGAAACCGCTTCAAATCAAATTGATTTTTGAATCCCTAAAGATAGAAAACTATGCGGTTTTAAAATGGATTTTTAGGCAGATTTATCTGCAGAAGCTTCTTCGTCTTTTTTGACTTCAGACACGGGTTCTTCTACCTCAAAGGGTCTTTTGCCAAAAATAGTCTCCAAATCGTCTTTGAAAATCACTTCTTTTTCCAATAGAACGTCCGCTAGCTGACTTAGTTTTTTCTTGTGTTTACGCAACAGTGCTAGGGCACGCTTGTACTGACTTTCTACGATTTTAGAGATTTCTAAATCAATTTGTTTGGCTGTTTCTTCGCTGTAGGGCTTGGTGAATCCATACTCGTTCTGCCCATCGGAATCGTAATAAGTAATATTTCCGATTTTGTCATTCAATCCATAGACAGTTACCATGGCACGCGCCTGACGGGTTACTTTGACCAGATCGCTCAAAGCGCCTGTGGAAATTTTGTTAAACACGATCTGCTCTGCAGCACGTCCACCCAAGGTTGCGCACATTTCGTCCAACATTTGTTCGGTTCGAACAATCTGTCTCTCTTCTGGCAAGTACCATGCGGCTCCCAAAGACTGACCTCGTGGCACAATGGTGACTTTCACCAGTGGGGCAGCATGCTCTAACATCCAGCTCACCGTAGCATGACCGGCTTCGTGGTAGGCGATGGTCTTTTTTTCTGCGGGGGTTATGATTTTGCTTTTCTTCTCCAAACCTCCAACAATACGGTCAACAGCATCCAAGAAGTCTTGACGGCCCACTTTTTTTCTGTTTTTTCGAGCAGCAATCAGCGCAGATTCGTTACATACATTGGCGATGTCTGCTCCTGAAAAACCTGGCGTTTGTTTGGCCAAGAAATCTACATCGAGTTGGGTGTCTACTTTTAGAGGCTTTAAGTGGACTTCGAAAATTTCTTTTCTTTCCCTAAGGTCAGGTAGGTCCACATAGATTTGACGGTCAAAACGACCAGCACGCATCAGCGCCTTGTCCAACACATCGGCTCGGTTGGTGGCCGCCAATACAATCACATTGGTGTCTGTGCCAAATCCGTCCATCTCCGTAAGGAGTTGGTTGAGTGTGTTTTCTCGTTCGTCATTCGACCCAGTGATATTGTTTTTACCGCGCGCGCGACCGATGGCATCAATTTCATCGATAAATATGATGGCAGGTGATTTGTCTTTGGCTTGTTTGAATAAGTCACGAACACGCGAGGCACCCACGCCGACAAACATTTCCACAAAGTCTGAACCTGACAAAGAGAAGAAGGGTACTTTGGCCTCTCCGGCCACGGCTTTGGCCAATAGTGTTTTTCCGGTACCCGGAGGTCCTACCAACAAGGCCCCTTTGGGGATTTTACCTCCAAGAACAGTGTATTTACTTGGGTTTTTAAGAAAGTCTACAATTTCTTGCACCTCTTCTTTGGCGCCTTCCAGCCCCGCAACATCTTTAAAAGTGACTTTGATGTCTGAATTTTCATCAAACAAGCGCGCTTTGGATTTTCCGATATTAAATATCTGTCCGCCTGCACCTCCAGCACCACCTCCCGACATGCGACGCATCAAAAAGATCCAAACCGCAATAATGAGAATCAGAGGTAAAAACCCTATCAACACATCTAGCCAGCGATTTTCAACCGTTTTAAACTCGTAGAAAAAGTCAATTCCTTTTTGCTCGGCTGTTTCAAGTTTGCGTTGAAAAAGCTCCAAATTACCCACCTCAAACTGGTAGTGAGGGCCTTTCTCGTTGGTTCTTCCAAAGAAATCTTCAGCGCGGGCATTTTTGTGTTTGGGGGTTTGAAGGGCATCGGGTTTTAGTGTTACCTGAGCTATGTTTTTGTTGATGACCAATACCTGAGCCACATCACCGTCGTTGAGAAACTTTTCAAAAGTGGAAATGTTGATTTGCTGTCGCTCAGACATACTGCCGCTATTGTTGAAATACGACATTCCAATAAAAAATGCCGCTATCAGCGCATACAACCAATAGGAACTAATGCTGGGTTTTTTGTTAGGTGCTTTTTCTTTTTTAGCCATTTTATAGTATTAGAAGCAATCTCAATCAATAACTGGAGGCAATTTCTGTCACTTTTGCATCACCCCATAGAGATTCAATATCATAATGTTCGCGTATGTTACGCTGGAAAATGTGTACCACAACATCTACATAGTCGATAAGTACCCATTCGCTATTTTCTAACCCTTCTGCTTGGAGGGGTTTTTCTTTTAATGCCTTACTGACCTTTTTTTGAACCGAACCTGCAAGCGCACTCACTTGGGTATTGGAAGTACCCGAACAAATGATAAAATATTGGCATACGGTATTTTCAATATCACGCAAGTCCATCACACAAATATCTTCTCCTTTTACATCTTCCAAAGCATCTATGATGTAGGTGATGAGGTTGTCGGAACCGGTGGTTTTTACCATACAATAGCCGTTTGAGCA
This sequence comes from Flavobacteriaceae bacterium, assembly GCA_964229545.1. Classification (GTDB taxonomy): domain Bacteria; phylum Bacteroidota; class Bacteroidia; order Flavobacteriales; family Flavobacteriaceae; genus UBA724. Next base: position 3,641 of record CAXRDP010000004.1, read on the forward strand.
AATCTATTACAAATTCATGTAATACAATGAGATATACTTAATTTTGTTCAATGCATATAATCAAACTTAGTGCCACCGCATCTACCAATGATGATTTGCGCAATTATGTCAAAGACATGCAACCCCAACAGCCGACTGTACTGTGGACCCCCAACCAGTTTCAAGGAAAGGGTCAGGCAGGCAATGTATGGCACAGTGCTCCCAACGAAAACCTGACTTTTTCTCTGTATATACCGGATTTAAGACTTCCTGTGGGTCAATCTTTTGAACTCAACAAATGGGTTTCTGTAACCCTAGCAGATTGGTTGGAAAACCATCATATACCTGAAATTCAAATCAAATGGCCTAACGACATTTTGTCAGGTCAAAAGAAAATAGGAGGTATACTCATAGAGTCCAGTATTAGTAATGGCCAAGTGCAACCCTACGCCATTGGGGTTGGTGTCAATGTGAACCAATCAAACTTCCTGGATTTACCGAACGCTACTTCCATGAGCCTACAAACTGAGAAGAACTTTGATATAGAAAAATTGGTTGTGTCTTGTTCGCAGGCAATTGTCAATGCTTTGAAACCGACTCTAGATTCATGCACAAATGGCTATCTCGATCGTCTGTATGGGTTTCAAAAACTTGGAAAATTCAGTCAAAACGGAGTCCCTTTTGAGGGTGTCATCACGGGTGTGCAAAAAGATGGACGCTTAACGATTCAGACTGAGGACAAACAATTGTTATTTGCGCCTAAGACCCTAAAGTTTGTCCATATTTCCAATTAAGGCTTCTAAAAATTGGGTGAGTGGCTTTTTGACCATCATGGCCATCATGGGATTGAGGTCTCCTTTGAACTGTAGCTGCACTTGTGTTAGATTTTCTTCTAAAGCTTCTAATTGCCCGATGAGTTCAAACGCCACTTTACCTCCAGAGGACTCTAGTATAATGGTGCCGGGACTGATGCGTTCTTTGATACGCAAGCTCAGCTCAGGCATACTGCCCAACTTGAATCTAAAGGAGTCATTTTCTACTACAGAGAAAGAAGCTCCTTCCGGCATAAGAACTCCAAAAGATTCTGGTGTGCTGAGCCGAGAAAAGACAGCCTCTAAAGGCTGATTGACGGTTGCAAATGAACTGTTAATCTCCATATCGACAATTTAAGGTTTCCAAGTTTCGGGTGACAAACGCCAGCTTTTCAGAAGTTCGGCATCTGTGGCATTGATATGCCCAGATTCCAAGGCTTGTTCCAGTAGGTGCTCGTAGTTGCTCAAGGTGTTGAGCTGTACTTTTGATAGTTCAAAATTGTCTTGGGCAACGGGAAAATTATAGGAAAAAATGGCCAACATACCTTTGATATTGGCGCCAAAATCGCGGAGTGCATCCACTGCCTGAAGACTGCTTTTTCCGGTACTGATAAGATCTTCAATGACCACTACTGTACTGTTGGGCTCTAGCCATCCCTCAATCTGATTCTGACGCCCATGAGCTTTGGGTTTGGGACGCACATACACAAACGGCAGGTTGAGTTGTTCGGCTACCAAAGCACCCAAGCCGATGGCTCCGGTGGCGACGCCTGCAATGGCATCGGGCTTGCCGTAGATTTCCTCAATTTGTTTGGCCATTTGTTCTCTCAAATAATTTCTTATCACAGGGTATGAGAGCGCGATACGATTGTCACAATAAATGGGTGACCGCCATCCGCTGGCCCAAGTAAAAGGATTTTTGGGTTCCAACTTTATTGCATTTATTTGTAAGAGAAACTCAGCAACTTTTTTTGCTGTAAAGGAGTCATGAATCATGGAGCAAAAGTATAAAGTTTTTATCAATGCAAAACTGATTGTCCTTACCGCCAAAAAACCCAAATCCCCTGATGTGCATGTGTTGCCACTTGCTGAAACCTCCTTTTCGGATGTTTTAAAACACTTTCGCAAAACCGCCGCTAAAAAAATATATCTACTTGGAGATGACGCGCGTACGCTCATGCATTATTTTAAAGCCAAACTGCCCGTTACCCAAGCCGGTGGCGGACTGGTGACCAATGCTGAGGGGCACACGCTATTTATTTTTCGCAAAGGCAAATGGGATTTGCCCAAAGGTAAAATCGATCGAGGGGAGACCATCGAGGACGGTGCTGTGCGTGAAGTAAAAGAAGAGACCGGAGTAAAAAAACTAAAAATGCAAGGGTTGGCCGGTATGACTTACCACATTTTTAAACGCAATGACACCTATCAGCTAAAAGAAACCTTTTGGTTTTATATGAGTACTAGCTACACAGGTGATTTAAAGCCCGAAACCAAAGAGGATATCACAAAAGCAGTTTGGAAAAACGATGAAAAGACCCGAAAAGCTTTAGAAAAAACCTACCCAAACATCAAGCATTTGTTTGATCAAACGACGCTCAAACCCTGACACAATCAGGTACAAGCTGGGTGTAGTCTCCCTTGTTTCGAATAATTTCTCTTACAATACTACTGCTGATAAAAGATGTGCCAGCCGATGTCAATAAGAAAACGGTCTCTATTTCTGAAAGTTTTCGATTGGTGCGTGCGATGGCTTTTTCGAATTCAAAATCGCCGTTGTTGCGCACTCCTCTGAGTATATAGTTTGCACCCACCTCACGACAAAAATCGATGGTCATTCCTTCGTAGGAAACTACACGAACTTTGGGTTGGTCAGCAAAGCATTTTTCAATAAAATCCTTGCGCTGATCTAGAGAGAACATATATTGTTTTTCCGAATTGGCGCCTATGCCAACAATAACCTCATCAAAAATGGTTGTGCCGCGCACAACGATATCCATATGGCCCAAGGTAAAGGGGTCAAATGAGCCTGGAAAAACCGCACGTTTCATAGTGCAAATGTATTTATTTTTTGAGGGCTTCGGCTATGGCGGCTTCAAAAAGCTCACTGAGCGGTATGCCTGCATGGCGGGCTTGTTGGGGTAGCAAGCTGGCCTCGGTCAGACCGGGAACGGTATTGATTTCTAAAAAATAAGGGATGTCTCCCACAAAAATAAAATCGCTGCGGCTAAAACCTTTCATACCTAAAGATGCATAGACTTTAAGTGCTGCTTGGTTTAGGTTTTTCAATTGTTTTTCGGAAAGGCGAGCAGGTGTGATTTCTTCGGATTGACCTTCATATTTGGCGGCATAATCAAAAAAATCAGCGCTACTCACAATTTCTGTGGGCGCCAAAACACGTACTTTCCCCTCGTATGTAATTACGCCAATAGACACCTCGGTGCCCTCTAAAAAAGACTCGATTAACACACAATCATCCTCTTGAAATGCCTTGGCAATCGCTCCCAAAAGTTCAGATTCCTCATAAACTTTGCTAACCCCAAAACTACTTCCCGCCTGATTGGCTTTTACAAAACATGGCAACCCCACGGTTTCGACAACTCTTTTGGTATCAATTTCTTGTCCTTTAGAGATCACCATTCTGTGGGCCATGGAAATGCCGTAAGGCTGTAGGAAATCCAGGGTCTTACTCTTGTTGTAGGTCAAGGCTGATATCTCGGCCGAACATCCGGTATAAGGGATGCCCCTCTTGTCAAAGTAGGCTTGCAACTCTCCGTTCTCCCCGGGAGCACCGTGAACGGCATTAAATACTACATCAAAGATCAGGTCTCCACAGCTAAAATCTTTTTGATCGATGGGCAACCAAGTGTCATCCACCAAGACGGTCCAGCCCTTTTTGTCGATTCGAACCGGGTAGGGCCTGTACTGGGTTTTGTTTAAGTGTTGAACTACCACCGAACCACTCTTTAACGAAATCTCATATTCAGAGGTATAACCCCCCATTATCACCGCAACGTTTGGCTTCATGCTGCAAAAATATCATTTATTTTCACCCCTTTGGTTTTATTATCTTTGCCCTCACACACATGAATATGGGATGGTTCCGCTTTTTATTCAGTTTTACTTTCCTGAAGCAAGCCTTTAAGGCAGCTTTGGTTGCGACCCTTTTTCTTGTGTTGTTACTCTACAGTTTGGGTTGGCACACCCGTCAAGGACGTTTTATTGAAGTTCCCGACCTCAGTCAACAAACACTCGACCAAGTCATTGAAATTTTGGACGATGCCGATTTGCGCTATGAGGTTATTGATTCAGCCAATTACAACCCCAACTACAAACCTTTTGCAGTTATTGAACACCAACCCAAGGCCGGTGAGCAGGTGAAAAAAGATCGAAAAATATATCTAACGCTAAACCCCTCAAACTACAGGGAAATTTCTGTGCCAGACGTCATTCAAATCACCTACCGAAATGCTGCATCGACCCTTCGTGCTGTAGGTCTGGAAGTAGGCGAAATCACCTATCGTGACAATATTGGTAAGGATATGGTTTTGCAATTGCGTTTTGAGGGAGAGGGCATCGTCCCTGGCGCCAAAGTCCCAAAAACGTCCCCTATTGACTTGGTGTTGGGCAACGGCAAAGCCCCAGAATGATGGACAACAAGGTTATCGATGATGAGCTCTACGAGCATTTTTCTTTTACCGCAGATGCGGGACAAGCTCCATTGCGTGTAGATAAGTTTTTAATGAACCGCATTGAAAACGCCAGCAGAAATAAAATTCAGCAAGCCGCCAAAGCAGGCAGCGTTCATGTCAATGGTATGGATGTAAAATCAAATTACAAGGTCAAAGGGGGTGATACGGTTCAGGTATTATTTGCCCATCCGCCACACGAAAATCTGCTGGTAGGTGAGGACATTCCTTTATCTATTGTATACGAAGATGATGCGCTTATTGTGGTGGACAAACCCGCCGGATTGGTGGTGCATCCCGGACATGGCAATTACAGCGGCACCTTGCTCAATGGACTCATCTATCATTTTGACAATCTGCCCACAAACCGAAACGAACGCCCAGGTTTGGTGCATCGGATAGACAAAGATACCAGTGGTCTGCTGGTCGTGGCCAAAACCGAACATGCAATGGCACATTTGGCCCAACAGTTTTTTGACAAAACTTCCGAACGCAGTTATTTGGCTTTGGTGTGGGGCGATCCAGCAGACGATCATGGAACGATTGAAGGTCATTTGGGACGCGACCCCAAAAACAGACTTTTAATGGCTGTTTTTCCTGAAGGAGAGCAAGGGAAAGAAGCCGTTACGCACTATGAAGTGGTAGAGCGATTTGGATATGTTACTCTGGTGCGTTGTCGTTTGGAAACGGGTCGTACACACCAGATTCGTGCCCATATGAAATACCTTGGGCACCCGCTATTCAGCGACGAGCGCTATGGGGGAGATAAAATCCTGAAAGGCACTACGTTTACCAAATACAAACAGTTTGTCGAAAACTGCTTTAAAATCCTACCACGTCAGGCACTTCATGCCCAAACTTTGGGGTTTGCACATCCTGAAACGGGTAAGAAAATGCAGTTTCAATCAGAACTACCCGAAGATTTTCTAGCCGGAATCGAAAAATGGCGCCATTATGCCCGCCACCGCAACGATTGATGTCCTCAATAGTCGCATCAAAAGTTTGGATATGAGACATTTGTCTATCCAAAAAAGCCTTTATATTTTTGGGTAAAACGCACGGAAATGAAAATCTTGGTATCTCCCGCAAAATCACTCAATTATGAGCGCCCCTTGCCCCACGCGCATTGCAGTCAACCTGTTTTTGTTGATAAAGCCCAACAGCTCAACAAATCTTTACGGATGAAAAAACCGGCTGAACTACAAAAACTCATGGGGATTTCTCAGAAATTGGCCGATCTGAATTGGACACGCAATCAGTCTTTTTCGGTCCCTTTCACAAGCGACAACGCCCGCCCTGCGGTCTATGCATTTGATGGCGACGTCTACAATGGTCTGGATGCCTACACCATTGATGAGAAAAATTGGGATACCCTCAACAGCAGCCTGCGTATTTTGTCAGGGCTTTATGGCATTCTCAAGCCTTTTGATCTGATGCAACCCTATCGTTTGGAAATGGGAACCTCTTTTGGGGCCAACGGAAGTAAAAACCTCTACGAATTTTGGAAATCTACCCTGACCAATCAACTCAATGAGGAGCTGCAACAAGATGAGATTGTAGTCAACTTGGCCAGTAAAGAATACGCTTCCGCAGTAGACCTAAAGTCTTTAGACGCGCAGGTAATATCGCCTGTGTTTAAGGATTTTAAAAACGGAAAGCTCAAGATTATTTCCTTTTTTGCCAAAAAAGCCCGCGGACTTATGGCGCGCTATCTGATTGATAACAACGCCGAAACCACAGCCGACTTGCTGGGCTTTACGGCTGATGGCTATGCCTATAGTGCCGAACACACTACCGACCCAACTGCGCCGGTATTTATACGTTAACGTTTCTTCTTTTTTTTGATGCGTGGTCTACGCACGCCAAAACTGCCGTTTACAATTTTTCCACGGCGTGTTTTTTTATCGCCTTTTCCCATGGTATAAGATTTGGTTGTTTAAAGGTATGAAATCCTAAACAAACTTAAAATTGTACCCAATGGTTGTTTATAATAAAATAAATTTGTAAAACATAGTATTTTCGCTATGTTTGTAATGTCGCTCCAAATATATCAACCATGAAAGTTCGCACCATCTTAAAAATGTTACATATAGATGGTTGGGTGCAAGTTCGTCAGCGTGGTAGCCATCGTCAGTTCAAGCACCCTGTCAAAAAAGGAACCGTAACAGTGGCAGCCAAGCCGAGTGATGATTTGGCACCATTTATAGAAAAAAGCATACTGCGACAAGCGCATATAAAAAAAGAGAAGTGATGAAAAAAATTGTATTTAAAATCGGTCAGACAGCAACTAATTATTCTGCCTTGTATGAGGACCCCAAAGGAGTTGTGGCAGTAACAGGAGATTCTCTTGAAGCCCTAAAAACAGAGGCGTTTTCTGCTCTTAAATTTCATTTTGAAGGCTTGGACAAGCAACCCTCTTGGTTTAAGAAAAACTGGGAGATTTCATTCGCTTTTGAAACCCAAGATCTTTTGCGTTATTACAACCAGATATTTACACGTGCTGCCTTGAGCAAACTTACAGGAATTAACGAAAAACAGTTGGGTCACTACCTACAAGGAGTACACAAACCTCGTGCTGATAAAGCCAAAAAAATCGAAGCCGCTTTACACAAATTGGGAAAAGAGCTTCAGGCTGTTGAGTTGGTTTGAAAAAAGTTAACGAATTTGACTTACAAAATCTGCAACCCCGCCTGTGCCATTGTTTTTAAGATGCTTGATAAAAGCCGAACCTATGATGGCGCCTTTACTGTGAGCGACAGCGGCCTGATAAGTGGTTGCGTTGCTGATTCCAAAGCCTACCAATAGCTCAGATTGCAGTCCCATAGCCGATATGCGTTTGAAATAGGCCTCTTGGGCATTGCCAAAACTACTTTGCGCACCTGTTGTGGCCGCGCTACTGACCATATAAATAAAGCCTTCTGACACCTTATCGATATAGCGGATGCGGGCATCAGGGGTTTGTGGTGTGATCAAAAACATATTCATCAATCCGTATTGCTGAAAGGTGGCTCGGTATTGTTCGTGATACACGTCCACAGGAAGGTCAGGGACAATCAAACCATCTATGCCTACCTCTTGGCAACGCTGACAAAAACGCTCCACTCCATATTGCATCATGGGATTGAAATATCCCATCACAATCAGTGGGATATGAATTTTGTCACGAACCCCTTCCAATTGAGAGAATAGCTTATCGGTTGTCATGCCATTGCGTAGGGCTTGGGTAGAACTCTCTTGTATGGTGGGTCCGTCGGCCAAAGGGTCAGAAAATGGCAGTCCCAATTCGATCATGTCGACCCCTGCGTCTTGGAGTTGTTTGAGGACAGGGATGGTGTCTTCCAAGTTTGGGAATCCGGCCGTAAAGTATATGGACAAAAGCTTGCTTTCTTTTGCCAAGGTTTTTGTGATTCTGTTCATTACAACTTAAAATAATCTATATAAGTAGCCAGGTCTTTATCGCCTCGCCCGGAACAATTAAACAATACGATTTCGTCTTTTCCAAAAGTCCGCTCATCCAATACGGCAAAAGCATGCGCGGTCTCTATGGCTGGTATGATGCCCTCCATCTGTGACAAGGTCAATCCCCAGTCCATAGCTTCCTGGTCTGGAATAGACACAAACTCGGCACGCTTACTGCGATACAAATGTGCGTGCATGGGGCCAACACCCGGATAGTCGAGTCCGGCAGAGATAGAATAGGGCTCTGTGATTTGCCCATCTTCCGTTTGCATCAACAAGGTTTTGCTCCCATGTATGATACCTTCTTTTCCCAAAGCAGAGGTTGCTGCACTTTCTCCAGAGTCGATGCCTTTTCCAGCGGCTTCTACAGCGATAATATTGACACGCTTGTCATCCAAATAATGATAATAAAGTCCGGCCGCATTGCTGCCTCCGCCAACACATGCCACCACGTGGTCGGGGTAGTCGCGCCCTTCAACTTCCAACAATTGGCTTTTGCATTCTTCGCTAATGACCGCTTGAAAGCGAGCCACCATATCGGGATAGGGGTGCGGTCCTACCACAGACCCGATGATATAGTGGGTGTCCACAGGGTTGTTGATCCAATCACGGATGGCCTCATTGGTCGCATCTTTAAGGGTTTTGCTACCCGATTGTGCGGGTCGTACTTCTGCGCCCAACATTTTCATGCGCGCCACATTGGGTGCTTGTCGCTCAATGTCCAATTCGCCCATATAAACCACACACTGAATGCCCATCAAAGCACAAACTGTGGCCGTAGCTACTCCGTGTTGCCCGGCCCCAGTTTCGGCAATGATGCGGTTTTTTCCCAAACGCTTGGCCAATAAAATTTGCCCTATGGTATTGTTGATTTTGTGAGCGCCCGTATGGCACAAATCCTCACGCTTCAGATAAATTTTGGTATTGTACTTTTCAGAGAGGCGCTCCGCAAAATAGAGTGGGGTGGGACGGCCTACATAATCCCGCAAAAGCGCATCGAATTCTTTCTTAAAACCATCATCGGCCGTAATCGTTAAGTAGTTTTGGCGCAATTCTTCCACATTGGGATACAGCATTTCGGGAATGAAGGCACCACCAAAGTCGCCATAATATCCTTTTTCATTTACATGATAACTCATAATGCTAATTTTTCTTTAAACAATTCTATTTTATTCATGTCTTTTAGTCCGGGAGCCAACTCAAACTTGCTGTTGATGTCCAATGCGTGGATTGGCAAACTGCTGTGGCGAATTTCGGCAATCTTTTCAACACTTTCCAAACCGATGCCACCACTTAAGAAAAACGGATGGTTCAGCGTGTATTTTTCTAATATGTGCCAGTCAAAAGTGGTTCCGTTGCCTCCTGGCAAAGGGCCTTGGGTATCAAACAAAAAATAATGACAATGTGCCTGATAGTCGTTTAGGTTGGAAAAATAAAACTCGGGTCCCACACGAAAAGCTTTTATGACTTGTGTTTGCCCAAAAAGTGATTGACAAAACTCGGGTGTTTCAGCACCGTGCAATTGAACGGCTTGCAAATCGTGCGATAAAATGGCGCTTTGAATCTCTTCCAAAGTGGCGTCAACGAAAACACCTACTTTTTGAATGTGTTTGGGAATATTTTTTGGGACATGACTACAGTAGCGCTTGGAGGGTTTCCAAAAGATAAAGCCGATATAGTCGGGACTTAGTGCGGATAAATCCCCGATGTTTCGCGCCTCGCGCATGCCACAAACCTTGAGTTTCATCGTGACAACGCATTTATAAAATCCGCGGCAGCTTTGCCGGGATTTTCGGTTTTCATAAAATGTTCACCCATCAAAAAAGCTTGATAACCAAAATCTTGAAGCTCACGAACAGCAGCGGGATTTCCGATGCCGCTCTCGGACACTTTTACAAATTCATCGGGAATATGAGCTGCCAAATTTTTGCTCGTGTCAAGACTCACTTCAAAACGGGTAAGGTCTCTGTTGTTTACGCCCAACAAATTGAGCGAGGGCATCAACGACTTGTCGAGTTCTTCACGGTTGTGTACTTCTAGCAATACTTCCAGTCCTAGGGATTGTGCAAATGTAGAAAGCTGTTTGATTTCTGCTCTTTCCAAACAAGCGGCAATCAGCAAAATGGCATCTGCCCCGTAGGCTTTGGCTTCTAAAATCTGGTAGCTATCTACAATGAACTCTTTGCGCAGGAGTGGCAATTCGCAGGCAGCACGTGCCAATAGCAAATCATCTATAGAACCTCCAAAATACTGGGTGTTGGTCAAGACTGACATGCCTGAAACTCCTGCATTTTGATAGCCTTGTGCAACATCGGTCAGTCGCAAACCAAAATTGATGTTCGGCTTGGAAGGCGAACGCCGTTTGTGTTCTGCAATGATGCCTGTGGATGATTTTCGAATAGACTGGCTCAATGACAACGTCCGCCGTTCAAAAAGTGGCATGGCCTCCAAGTCAGATGTTGACACCAACTCCTTTTTGTAACAGAGGTCTTTTCGTATGTCAGCGACGATTTTCTCAAGTATGTTCATCACGCGCTGAGTTTTTGAAGGGTTTGCAAGGCCGACAAAGCATGTCCTGAATCCAAAGATTCTTCAGCGGCGGCAAAGCCGTCTTGCAAAGAAATTTCTTTGGCAGTAGAGATGGCCACCGCTGCGTTGGCGCATACCACTTGTCGCTGTGCTAGGGTACTCTGACCCGAAAGCACATTCATGAAAATTTGCGCAGCATCCTCCACGGATTCCCCACCACCAATATCCGTGGCTTGTAGCGGTGTCAACCCAAAAGTCTTTGCATCGACCAAAAATGTACCGTTATTAGAGGCTACTTTGGCTTCGCCAGTCAGGGAAATTTCGTCATAGCCATCGAGTGCATGAATGATGCTGTAGCGTTGTTCGGTTTCTTCCAACAGGTAACTGTAGATGCGCAACAGTTCAAGGTTGAACACCCCTACCATTTGTTGTTTTGGAAAGGCGGGGTTGACTAAGGGGCCCAGCATATTGAAAAAGGTTTTCAGTCCCAGTTCACGCCGTACGGGGGCCACATGTTTCATGGCAGGGTGGAAAAGGGGTGCGTGTAGAATACAGATACCCGCTTGGTCGATGGATTGCTCCAAAAATACAGCGTCGTTGGAGAATTTGACACCCAAATGTTCCATCACATTGCTCGACCCGCAAGAGGAAGAAACACCATAATTGCCATGCTTGGCGACCTTTACTCCGGCACCTGCAGTAACAAATGATGCCAAGGTAGAGATGTTAAAAGTGTCCTTGCCGTCACCACCCGTTCCGCAAAGGTCAATGGGGTTGTAGGCACTCAGGTCTATGGCCACACACAAATCTAAAAGCGCCGACCGAAAACCTGACAATTCCTCGACAGTAACCGTTCGCATCATAAATGTGGTCAAAAAGCAGCGATTTGATGGCTGTTGCATTGCCCTTGTCCGATATCCATCAACACAGCTTTGGCTTCCGCTTGGGTCAGGGTTTCGTATTGGATCAGTTTTTCTAAGACAGCTTTCATACTACAGCTTTAACCAGTTGTTTAACAATTGTTTTCCGTTGGGGCTGAGGATAGATTCTGGATGAAATTGAACGCCATATAAGTCATAGGTCTTGTGCCGCATGGCCATTACTTGACCGTTGCTTTCTTGAGCCAGCAGTACCAAGTCTTCGGGCAAGGGTACTTGGACTACCCACGAATGGTAGCGCCCTACTTCAAAAGATTTACCCAGCCCTTCAAAGAGTGGATCTTCTTGAACAACTTCCACAGGCGTTGCCACCCCATGATATACTTTGTCAAGGTTGGCCAATGTGCCGCCAAAAACTTCCCCTATGGCCTGATGCCCCAAACAGACGCCCAATATGGGTTTGGTCTTGGCGTATGCTTCAATAATGGGTTTGAGCAAACCTGCCTCGTCGGGAATTCCTGGCCCAGGTGACAACACAATTTTGTCAAAAGGTTCGATATCCTCCAGTTGTAGTTGGTCGTTGCGTTTGACGGTGACTGTACAGCCCAAGTCCTCAAGGTAATGCACCAAGTTGTAGGTAAAGGAGTCGTAGTTGTCAATGACGATTACTTTCATAGTTCTATATTTTCAGCTTCTTCCAAGGCTTTGTTGAGCGCCCCCAATTTGTTGTATACTTCTTGCAGTTCGTTTTCGGGAACCGATTCAGAAACCACTCCGGCACCAGCCTGATAATGTAAGGTTTTGTTTTTGCTTAAAAACGACCGAATGATGATGGCGTGGTTGTAATTTCCGTCAAAATCCATAAAACCGATGGCACCACCATAAAACGCACGACTGCGATTTTCATAGTCTTCTATCAATTGCATGGCCCTGTGCTTGGGCGCTCCGCTAAGCGTACCAGCAGGAAAAGTATCTGCCACGATTTGCATGGTTGAGGTACTGTCTTTTTTGACACCTGTCACTTTGGACACCAAGTGAATCACATGTGAATAGAATTGGATTTCACGGTCTTTTTCAACCACCACCTGATTGCCGTGTCGGCTGAGGTCGTTTCTCGCCAAGTCCACAAGCATAACATGTTCGCTGTTCTCTTTGTGATCTTGTGCCAATTTGCGTGCACGGGCGGCGTCTTGGGCGTCGTTTCCGGTGCGGCGAAAGGTTCCCGCTATGGGGTGTATCTCGGCTTTGCCGTCTTTGACAATAAGCTGTGCTTCGGGTGAGCTGCCAAAAATCTTGTAGTCACCAAAATCAAAATAAAACAGATAGGGCGACGGATTGACCGACCGCAACACTCTATAGAGGCTAAACTCATCCCCCGAAAAAGCTTGAGAAAAACGTCTTGACAACACAATTTGAAACACATCGCCTCTATGGCAATGGTGAATGCCTTTTTTGACCAACTCCACAAACTCATCATCTGTGAGGTTGGACGTGGGTGTGCCTTTGCGCGCAAAAGGGTAGGTGCTGATGTTGCGAGACTGCAAAAGTCGAACCACCTCTTCCAAGTTGTTTTCTGCATCATAGCAATGGGCATACAAATCGGCCTGATTGTTAAATACGTTGATGGCAATCACATTTTGGAACAGGGCGTAATAGAGGTCAGGAATGTCTACATCGACTTCTTTTTTGGTAAGGGTGATGTCCTCAAAAAAGAAGTACCGCCTCGTAGGAAGTAAAGCCAAAAAGCCCATTGGACACAAAGCGATCCCCGCCAAAATCTCCCTCAAAACATTGGGCAAAGTCCGCAATGCGGTCTGCTATTTTGGTTTGGGGACTCACAGACTCCTCGCTTGTTTTTCCGTCCGGATATAGGCATGACAACAAGCCATGCTGCAGTTTTACTTCGGCCACCGCATTGAAACATATATAGGCTACGCTATTGTCATTGGCTCCGTAGTCAGAACTCTCCAGTAGCACACTGTTTGGGTAGCGATCCCGAATCTTTAGGTACATATTGACTGGTGTCATGGTGTCAACCAGTAGCTTTCGGTGATGTGTTTGCAGTTTGTATTTCATTTTTCCAAAAATAAAAAAAGGCTTGTCGCGATGACAAGCCTGATTATAAATTGTAACATACTAGGTGCCTACCGCGATTATTTATCACAGCTTGACCACCAATTGTATGTGTGTGTCGTTTTCATTGGGCCAAATATATAAAGCACAGTTTATATAGCCAATACTTACAATGAAAAATTATTTTGCATTGTTGTGCGATCCGTCACAGTAGCCGTCCGGGTCTTGGGTGTTGCCACACCCGCATTTAGGTCTATCGGTAGTTTTCATCATTAAAAGTTTAGCGTTACGTCAATATCAAATTCGTTGTCGATGGCTTTGTTGCCCAAATTGTCAAAAAAGCTGTCCGAGCCATAGCGGATGTCGTAGAGTGTACGGTCTATTTTAACCTTGGCTGTGGCGCTGTTTTCGCCGACTGTCATGTCAAAGACGACCGCATGCGTTTGTCCTTTGATTGTAAAATCTCCGGTAACTGTGTAGCCGTTGGCGCCTGCAGTCACTTGGGTGATTTTCATATGGGCTTCGTTGTGGGCCTCCACACCAAAAAAGTCATCTGATTTTAGGTGTCCTTCCAAGTTGGCTTTGCCTTTGCCTTCAAGGTCGGTAACCGTGAGGCTGGTCATGTCAACCACAAACTCGCCTCCGACCAATTGGCCGTCCTGTAGGTCGATGGAACCACTTTTTAGGGCCAGTGTTCCGCTGTGTTGGCCGGTCACTTTGTAGCCAGTCCAGTTGATGGTGCCAGATTTGACAACAATCGGATTGGCGAATGCCGCAGAAACAGCGGCGAATAATAAAAATAATAAGGGTGATTTTCTCATAACAATGAATATTAAAGGATTAGTATTTAGATTGAATCGTTTCGTAAGTATTTAGTAACTGATGGATGTCATCTGTCTGGACTCCCTGTGTGATTTCCAGTTCTTTTTCATCAATAATCGGGTCTAAGGTCTGTAGCAATGCCAAACCTTGGGGCGTGATCAACAAATCGATCTTACGGCGGTTTTCCTCACATTGTTTGCGAGCCACCAACTTTTTTTCGATAAGCTTGTCCACCAGTCGGGTGGTGTTGCTCATTTTGTGTATCATACGGTCGGTCACGTATTGTAAGGTAGCGGCCTTTCCGTGACAGCCCCGCAGAATACGCAATACGTTAAACTGCTGTATGGTCAGTCCATGGGGGTGGAGCGCACAAGACAACTCTGCCGTAATGATTTGGGCGGTACGCATGCTTTGTACCACCAATTCTCGTGCCAGGTTTATCCTTACTTTTGTCATTACAACATTTGTAGGTACAAATATATAAAAAAAATTCTATTATTATTTTTACAAAAACACAACTATGCACAGATTGGTTTGGCTTTTAGTTTTTTTAATCATTGGCTGTACGTATCTTAGTCCCAAACAAAACAGCATGTCTAATCTTACACAGAACCAATGGGCCGAACAACTTTCTGCCCAGCCCGAAGCGGTTGTCCTTGACGTGAGAACCGAAGAAGAGTTTGAATCCGGATATATTCCCAATGCCCAAAACATCGATTTGCGTATGGGGCAGGGATTTATAGACGCCCTACAGGAACTCGACAAAGAAAAAACCTACTTTGTGTATTGCCGATCGGGTGCCCGTAGTGCCCAGGCTTGCCAACTGATGGGTCAATTGGGTTTTACAACCACCTACAATTTGCTGGGTGGAATTATGGAATGGGAAGGTGATGTGGTAGAGTAGCGACGTGCCCCAAACGTCATGAACGAACACATACTGGCATACCTGTGGCAACATCCGCGTTGGTGGCTGCTTCCTTTGGCTACCGTTTCGGGAAGCTCTTTACAAATACTTAAAGCCGGCCAAGTCAACACAGACAGCGGTCCTGATTTTTTAAATACACAAATTCAAATCGATGACCTAATATGGGTCGGTCATGTGGAATTGCATGTGCGTAGTTCCGATTGGTATGCCCATAAGCATGAGTCAGACACGGCCTATGACAATGTGGTTTTGCACGTGGTTTGGGAACACGATGTACCCATATTCGACACTGACGAACGCCCCATACCCACCTTAGAGCTATGCCGTTTTGTACCCCCCGACTTTATGGATCGATATCATGCTTTTATGGAACCCCCCCCACCAGTGGATACCCTGTGAGGTACACCTGAGTGACTTCGACACCACCACCCAGCGTTTGTTTTTTGACCGTTTGTTTGTAGAGCGATTGGCGGACAAAACCGCGGTTTTTCAACACTGGCTCGACCAATCCAAAAACGACTGGGAGGCAGTTTTGTTTGTGGCATTGGCCAAAGGCTTTGGATTGGCACTCAATGGCGCGTCATTTGCGCAAATGGCCTTGTCTGTTCCTTTCGGAGTTGTACGTCATGTACGTGGACATCCGCCCACACTCGAAGCCCTTTTGATGGGACAAGCAGGTGTTTTGAATACAGAAACCGAAGACGCCTACCTTGACCTTTTGCGAGAAAAGCATCTTTTTCTGAAAAAGAAACACAAGCTGACAGCACCTGCCCCGCCGGCGCGGTTTTTTCGGGCACGCCCTTCCAACTTTCCCACCATCAGACTGTCCCAGTTGGCACAGCTCTATGAAAGTACCCCCAAACTCTTTGATAGACTTGTACAAACCTCATCTCTTGAAGACTTGTACAAACTACTCGATGTCGGTGTTTCGGACTATTGGAGCACCCATTTTGTGTTTGGCAAAACCACCCAATCAAGTGCCAAAAAACTGACCCCGTCGTTTAAATCTTTATTGGTTATCAATACCCTCATCCCGTTTTTGTTTTGCTATTACAAAGCTTATAGTATGTCTAAAACTCATATTTTGATGGATTGGGCTTGCGAGCTTAAAGCTGTGCAAAACAGTGTGGTTAAAAAATTCAAAACTTTGGGTTTGCAGATACAGTCTGCTTTGGACAGTCAGGCGGTTTTACAGTTAAAAAAGCATTACTGCCAACCCAAAAAATGTCTGCAATATGCGTTGGGTCATGAGTTATTTCAATCTTAATATATTTGTGGTATGAGGATAGCGCACCAAGTTCGCCACAGTTTGGAACGTCACGGGTACCGTGTGTGTTCACGATTGGCAGAGCGCTTGGGCATGCGTGCCAAGCCGGTGCGGTTGTTTTTTATCTACACCAGCTTTTTTTCTTTGGGTATCGGCTTTGTGTTGTATTTGATATTGGCTTTTTGGCTGCGCCTCAAAGATTTGATTTTTGCCAAACGCACCTCTGTTTTTGATTTATAAACAAACCTCCTTTAATATGAAACGTTTTATACTGAGTACATTATTCATGCTGATGAGTGCCACCACTTTTGCCCAAGACAAAGGACTGGATGACCGCATCAACGAGGCCTTTACGCCCATAGCTGATTGGTGGGGGGGAGTGGTTCTACACAACTTTCCCGGCACTTCTGTGCCTACCATCATCTTATTGTTGGTAGGAGGCGCCTTGTTTTTTACCCTGTATTTTGGGTTTATCAATATCCGTCGTTTCCCCCTGGCCATAGGTGTGGTACGCGGTAAATATGACGAGATAGATCATCATGAAGTGGTGGAAAAACCTGCCGTAAGTGTGGTAGATGGCGACTTGCCGGATACCATTAAAGACGAAAGCAAAGACGGAGAGGTAAGTCATTTTCAGGCCTTGGCTACGGCGGTTTCCGGAACCGTGGGCAATGGTAATATTGCTGGCGTGGCATTGGCCATTGCCGTGGGTGGCCCGGGTGCTACTTTTTGGATGATATTGTGTGGATTGATCGGTATGTCCACCAAGTTTGTGGAATGTACACTCGGTGTAAAATACAGAGATGTGGGTGAAGACGGTACGATCTATGGCGGCCCCATGTATTACCTGACAAAAGGACTTAAAGAGAGAGGATTTGCCCGCATAGGTAAGTTTTTGGCAGTGGTATTCGCTGTGTTGTGTATTGGTGCTTCGTTTGGAGGCGGTAATGCAGCCCAGTCCAACCAAGCAGCCATGCAATTGGTAGATTCCTTTGGAATGACAGGCGGCAATGCACGCACGATTATAGGGATCATTATGATGGTGTTTGTGGGTATCATAATCATAGGTGGTATCAAGAGAATTGCTTCTGTGACCGAAAAAGTAGTTCCTTTTATGGCTTTGATGTATGTGGGTGCATGCTTGTATATCATTTTGACAAACATCTCTTTTGTGGACAATGCGTTTGCAATGATTTTTACCCAAGCCTTTAACCCCCAAGCAGGACTCGGTGGTTTGTTAGGAGTCTTAATTACCGGTTTTAGACGCGCCGCATTTTCCAATGAAGCAGGTGCCGGTTCGGCATCGATTGCGCATTCAGCGGTAAAGACAAAATATGCGGCTTCAGAAGGTTTGGTAGCCTTGTTGGAGCCATTCATTGACACGATAGTGATTTGCACTATGACGGCTTTGGTAATTATAATCTTTAATGGTGACCAAAGTGTCTTTACTTATGGTGGAGAAAATGGTGTGGTTATGATTGACGGTGTGGGCGTGGAAGGTGCCGGTATTACGGCGGCGGCTTTTGCCAATTACATTTCTTTTTCAGGTCCGTTTTTGACCATAGCCGTGGTCTTGTTTGCCATTTCGACTATGATTTCTTGGTCGTACTACGGTTTGCAGTCATGGATGTTTGTATTTGGCAAAAACAAGTGGTCAGACTTGACATACAAGCTGTTGTTTTTGGCGTTTATTGTGATTGGCGCCGCTGGGGATATGTCGGCCGTATGGACCTTCTCGGATGCGATGATTTTGGCCTTGGTATTCCCCAATATGATTGGTCTGTTCTTCTTGTTCCCGAAAGTAAAACAAGAGCTTAATAGATATCTCAAAGCCATCCGAACGGCATAAAGTAATCCAACAAAATGCGCCCCTTTTCACGTTGGACACGTCCACAACGACGTGGGCTGTTGATTGTATTTGCATTGTCTTTTTTTGGACATGTTGCTGTATACAAATTCACTAAAAAATCTGCCCAACAACATATGCGGACCCCTTTGCCTTATATGGTCATTGCACAACGAGATTCTTTGCTGGCACTAAAACCACCTAAAGACACGCTGTATCCATTCAACCCAAACTACATGTCTGCCTATCATGCCTATCGTTTGGGATTGCCCAAGTGGATTCCCGATTCGATTCAAAAACGGGTTGGCCGACGCCAATATTTTTCTAGCCAAAATGAAGTGCGTCGTTTTTTAGGACTCTCCGACAGTACTTGGTTGACGATAGCACCTTACATCAAACTACCCGAGTTTACCCCAGTAAAAAGAAAAACAAACACTCCTAAACTCAAACTACAACTCAACTCCGCCAGTTTGGAACAGCTGCAGCAAGTGTATGGAGTCGGCCCGGTATTGGCCGAGCGTATTGTAGACATGCGCAAAGCATTAGGAGGTTTTTTAAACCAAAGCCAATTGGAGAATGTGTGGGGTTTACAACAAGAAACCATAGTTCGGTTATGGCGGATGTTTTCGCTAGATTCAGTTCCTGTCATTAAGCCGATAAACATCAACACCGCTACCATAGACGAATTGGCTGCGAACTACTATATAAGCTATGGACTAGCTGCACGTATGGTTGCCTACCGCAGTCGACACGGACAGATTGATGACCTTCATCAGATGGCACATATTTTAGAAATAGATTCGGTTCGCATTGCGAGAATTGCCTTATATTTGAATACAAAAAAATTGCTTGAATGAATATTGAATTAACCTCAGATACCATGGATACCCACGCCCATGAAACACGTCAGATGGTGGCAGATGCCGCCCGCGATTTTGCACTTCAGCAACTGAAGCCGCATGTCATGAAGTGGGATGAAGCACAACATTTTCCTGTCGATGCAATTAAGCAAGCCGGAGCGTTGGGTTTTTTGGGGATGTTGGTGCCTGAAACCTATGGTGGCTCCGGATTGGGCTATCACGAATATGTGGCCATGATTAAAGAAATTTCCAAGGTTGATCCTTCCATCGGGCTTTCTGTAGCGGCTCACAATTCGCTTTGCACCAATCACATTTTAAAATTTGGTACAGAGTCTCAAAAACTTCGTTGGTTGCCTAAATTGGCTACTGGTGAGTGGATAGGCGCTTGGGGCTTAACCGAGCACAACACAGGCTCGGATGCTGGTGGCATGAACGCTACTGCCAAAAAAGATGGAGACGAGTGGGTGCTAAACGGCTCTAAAAATTTTATCACGCATGGCATCTCCGCGGATATCGCGGTTGTGATTTTTCGTACTGGTGACAAAGGGGACAGTCATGGGATGAGTTCTTTTGCCATTGAGCGAGGCACGCCCGGATTTAGCTCCGGCAAAAAAGAAGACAAAATGGGCATGCGTGCCTCAGAGACCGCTGAATTGGTTTTTGACAATTGCCGTGTTTCTGAGGATAATCTTATTGGCGAAGTAGGTGAAGGATTTATCCAGTCCATGAAAATCTTGGACGGTGGGCGCATTTCAATTGCCGCACTTTCTATCGGTATTGCCAAAGGGGCTTATGAGGCAGCTTTGCAATACTCCAAAGAACGCGTGCAGTTTGGCAAACCCATCAGCAGTTTTCAGGGGGTTTCCTTCAAATTGGCCGACATGGCCACAGACATTGAAGCTGCCGAGTTGCTTACCCAAAATGCCAGTCAGATGATTAACGAAGGCAAAAAAATGACCAAACAAAGTGCCATGTGTAAATTGTTTGCTTCTGAAATGTGTGTCAAAGTAGCCAATGAGGCACTCCAGATTTTTGGAGGCTATGGTTATTCCAAAGAATTTCCGGTAGAGAAATTCTACAGAGATGCCAAGTTGTGTACCATAGGCGAGGGTACCTCCGAGATTCAAAAAGTGGTCATTTCAAAACAAATATTAAAGTAATTTGTTGTCGGCTTACAAAATGTAAGTATATTTGACCCCATTTTAAATGAGAGGAGGTTAAGGCTTATGCTAATAATACCCATTAAAGACGGAGAAAACATCGACAGAGCGCTCAAGCGTTTTAAGCGTAAATTTGACAAAACAGGTACGATGCGTCAGCTTCGTGAGCGTCAAACGTTTACAAAGCCTTCTGTAGCTCGCAGAGCAACGATTCAAAAAGCACAGTATATTCAGCATCTTCGCGATCAAGAAGAAAATTAATACTGAATAAACCGCACGATATCTTGCATCGAACATGAGTTTTCACTAACTTGTGTTCGATGTCTTTTTTTGTGCTATGCCCTTAACGCCCTTTTTAGATTATTTGGCTTTGGAGAAAAATTTTTCTCCCCACACTCTTAAGGCCTATCAAAAAGACCTCGAGGCGTTTCTTTCTTTTTGCATGCAGGAATACAAAATCAAAGACCTTACGGAGGTAAACTATGCTATGATCCGTCGGTGGATAGTAATCTTGTCCGACAAAGGCTTGGAAACCCAAACGATCAACAGAAAGTGTTCCAGTCTTAAAACCTATTTTAAGTTTTTGCAAAAAATAGAGGTCCTTTCACAATCGCCCATGCAGGGTCACAAACAGCTCAAATCGACGCCTAAACTGGTGGTGCCCCTAACCGAAAAGGAGTTGGAAAAATTGGTTGGTTACTATGACGACAGTCACTACGAGGGCGCTAAAGATGCGTTGATCGTTGAGCTATTGTACAGCACCGGTATGCGTCGTGCAGAGTTGATTTCACTTTCCTTACATGATATTGACTTTGGTAATGGGCAAATCAGGGTTTTGGGCAAACGCAACAAAGTGCGGCTCATTCCATTATTGCCCAACATCAGCAGACGTATGCAGGCATATATCAAATTAAGAAACCAACAAGACTGCGCCTCACAAAGCCAATATTTGTTAATCAACACCAAAGGTCAGGCGGTTAGTCCTTCAAAAATATATGCGTGTGTCACTCGATTTTTGAGTATGGTTTCGACCAAGCAGAAAATCAGCCCTCATGTGTTGCGTCACTCCTTTGCCACACATTTGCTCAATAGGGGTGCAGATATCAACACCATCAAGGAGTTGTTAGGACATAGCAGTTTGTCCTCTACACAACTCTATGCCAAAGTACAATTGCCCAAAATCAAAACAGAATATAAATCCGCCCACCCGCGTGGCTAGCCACCGAAGGGCACAAATCATAAGCGTATGAAGCTAAACATTCAAACCGTACATTTTTCCATGAAATCCACATTGCGTGCCTACATTGAGAAGCGCGTGAATAAGTTTGCCACTTTTTACAGTCGCATCGTTGGGGTAGACCTGTATTTGATTCTAGATAACCTCTCTGACCATCAAAACAAGCGCGTGGAGATACGCGTACAAATCCCTGGCGATGACATTATTGTGACCAAGCAAAGTGACACATTTGAAAAGGCTGTGGACTTGGTAGCATCGGCCACAGAACGCCTGCTGGTGCGTCGCAAAGAAAAAACCAGAATGGTTTGATTTTTTATGCAAAAAATGCTTTGAATCAAAAAAAATAAATTGATACATTTGCAGTCCGCTTGAAAGAGCGGACTTTTTTTTGCCGATGTAGCTCAGTTGGCTAGAGCAGCTGATTTGTAATCAGCAGGTCGTGGGTTCGAGCCCCTCCATCGGCTCCATCTGTTTGAAATGGCATTAGGCATAAAAACAGTAATTATCGAAAATTGTTTTCGGTTATAGATCTTTGAAAAAATTGGGGAGATACTCAAGCGGCCAACGAGGACAGACTGTAAATCTGTTGGTTTTTACCTTCGCAGGTTCGAATCCTGCTCTCCCCACATGCACATCAAAATGCGGGAGTAGCTCAGTTGGTAGAGCGTCAGCCTTCCAAGCTGAATGTCGCCGGTTCGAACCCGGTCTCCCGCTCTAAAAGGTCCTCCAAATGACCTGCACTGCCGATGTAGCTCAGGGGTAGAGCGTTTCCTTGGTAAGGAAGAGGTCACGAGTTCAAATCTCGTCATTGGCTCCATTCTCGATTATTTTATGTAAATTGTTGCTGTAAACCCCAACATCATGAACGAACAGCAAATCCTTAAACGTGCCGAAAAGATTGTAGATTTTAAAACCCACGTTCTTTCCTATGTGGTGGTCAATTTGTTTTTAATCGGGCTGAATCTTTACCATGACAACACCATCGATTGGGCCTTTTTTCCATTGTTTGGATGGGGAATTGGTTTGTTTTCTCACTACATATCGGTATACAACCGCCTGTTTTCTGTAGAGCGTGAAGCCGAGAAACTTCGTAATAAACACAGGGACAAAAGAACTTAATTATATACTTATTTCTATAAGTTTTTCTACAAATAAATTCTTTGTAAGAGAGCCTTCAAATGCTAAATTGTCAATCACTAAGACTGGTATTTTTGCTTCTGTTAGGCATTATTTACAGGTTAAGATTCCCTCTTGTATAAACAAATCTTAAATTTTATCTCCATGCTAAGGATTGTACGCAATAAATTTTTATATTTGCGCTCATTTTAAAAGCATAAACAAAACATATTATGGCAAAGGAAACTTTCGATCGGTCTAAACCCCACTTGAATATCGGAACCATTGGGCACGTCGATCACGGAAAAACAACCCTTACGGCTGCGATCACTAAAGTATTGGCTGATGCCGGACTTTCTGAAGCTAAAAGCTTTGATCAAATTGACAACGCACCTGAGGAAAAAGAAAGAGGTATTACTATCAATACTTCACACGTTGAATATCAAACTCAGAACCGTCACTACGCACACGTTGACTGTCCTGGTCACGCGGACTATGTAAAGAACATGGTAACGGGTGCCGCACAAATGGACGGTGCGATCTTGGTGGTAGCTGCGACTGATGGTCCTATGCCACAGACGCGCGAGCACATCCTTTTGGGTCGTCAGGTTGGTGTTCCACGAATTGTAGCTTTCTTGAACAAAGCTGACATGGTGGACGATGAAGAATTGTTAGAATTGGTAGAAATGGAAGTTCGCGAATTGTTGAGCTTCTACGACTACGATGGTGACAACGGACCTGTTGTTCTTGGATCTGCACTTGGGGCCCTTAACGGTGAACAAAAGTGGGTCGACTCTGTGATGAAACTCATGGAAGAAGTTGACAACTGGATTGAGCTTCCCAAGCGTGATGTTGACAAAGACTTCTTGATGCCTATCGAAGATGTATTCTCAATCACAGGTCGTGGTACAGTAGCTACCGGACGTATTGAGACAGGTGTTGCCAACACAGGTGATGCTGTTGACATCATCGGTATGGGTGCTGAAAAATTGGCCTCTACCATCACAGGAGTAGAAATGTTCCGCAAGATTTTGGATCGTGGTGAAGCTGGTGACAACGTAGGTATCTTATTGCGTGGTATCGAAAAAACCGATATCAAGCGTGGTATGGTAATCTGTAAGCCAGGTTCCGTAAAGCCTCACGCCAAATTCAAAGCAGAGGTTTATATCTTGAAGAAAGAAGAAGGGGGTCGTCACACACCATTCCACAACAACTACCGTCCTCAGTTCTACGTACGTACAACTGACGTAACAGGTAATATCAACTTGCCTGATGGCGTTGAAATGGTAATGCCCGGTGACAACCTCACCATTACAGTAGACCTTATCCAGCCTATCGCTCTTAACGTTGGTTTGCGTTTTGCAATCCGTGAAGGAGGTAGAACTGTAGGTGCTGGTCAGGTAACTGAAATTTTAGACTAAATTAGTTTTATACGATCATAATAAGGTGTCGTGCTTTTTGCACGACACCTTTTATAACAAAAATCATTAGGTGTATCGGACTTCGACAAGTAGGATACAGGAGCGCGAACACCAACAGAGACGGGTTTAGCTCAGTTGGTAGAGCACTGGTCTCCAAAACCAGGTGTCGGGAGTTCGAGTCTCTCAACCCGTGCAAACAGACCATTTTGCTATGATACAGTACGTAAAAGAGTCATTTGAAGAATTAAAAAAACACGTCACATGGACGGCTTGGCCCGAATTGCAGAGGCTAACTACTGTGGTGTTGGTATTCTCTATCCTTTTCTCATTGGTTATTTGGGGTGCTGACTCCGTACTTTCTAGAGTAGTTAAATTTTATTTTCAGTTAATCCAATAATACCATGACAGAAACAGACGTTAAAAAGTGGTATGTGGTACGCGCAGTGAGCGGACAGGAAAATAAGATTAAGACCTATATTGAATCTGAAATTTCCCGTCATGGGTTGTCAGATTATGTAGATGACGTATTGGTCCCTACCGAAAAAGTCATCCAAATCCGTAAGGGTAAAAAAATCAACAAGGAACGTGTGTATTTCCCAGGGTATATCATGGTGAAAGCCAATCTTTCCGGAGAAGTACCTCACATCATTCGTTCCATTACCAACGTCATTGGTTTTTTAGGAGAAACCAAAGGGGGTGACCCAGTACCGTTAAGACAGTCTGAAGTCAACCGTATGTTGGGTAAAGTGGACGAGTTAGCCGTTCAGACCGAGAATGTGTCTATACCATTTACCATTGGTGAAACCATCAAAGTAATTGATGGACCTTTCAATGGATTTAACGGTACGATTGAAAAAATTAATGAAGAAAAACGCAAGTTGGAAGTGATGGTGAAAATTTTCGGCAGAAAAACACCGCTCGAGCTTTCCTACATGCAAGTAGAGAAACTATAAGTGTTACATGATACGATTTCAATGCAGCTTCCATGCGGCGAGATCAATTTATTTAAACAATGGCAAAAGAAGTAAGTAAAGTAGTCAAGCTACAAGTTAGGGGAGGTGCTGCGAATCCGTCGCCACCGGTTGGACCCGCTTTAGGTGCCGCTGGAGTGAACATCATGGAGTTCTGTAAGCAATTCAATGCGAGAACTCAAGACAAAGCCGGTAAGGTTTTGCCTGTTGTAATCTCTGTCTATGCAGACAAGTCATTCGACTTTATTGTAAAGACGCCACCTGCAGCCGTTCAATTATTGGAAGCCGCAAAGGTTAAAAAAGGATCCGGAGAACCCAACCGAAGCAAAGTAGCCAGTGTGACTTGGGACCAAGTACGCACTATTGCTGAAGACAAAATGCAAGATTTAAATGCATTTACGGTTGAATCAGCCATGAAAATGGTTGCAGGAACCGCTCGATCTATGGGTCTAACCGTAAAAGGTCAGGCACCTCTTTAACCTTGAATTGAAATACTATGGCAAAAATTTCCAAAAAAAGAAAGGAAGCGTTGTCTAAGATAGACCGCGCGACCATGTATTCCTTAGCGGACGCTGCATCTTTGGTTAAAGAGATTACCTCTACCAAATTTGATGCCTCTGTAGATTTGGCCGTACGCCTCGGCGTCGACCCTCGTAAAGCAGACCAAATGGTTCGTGGTGTGGTGACCCTACCCCATGGAACTGGTAAAGAAGTCAAGGTATTGGCCTTGGTGACTCCAGACAAAGAAGCCGAAGCCCTAGAAGCCGGTGCTGACTTTGTTGGTCTGGATGAGTATCTACAGAAAATCAAAGACGGATGGACAGATGTGGACGTCATTATTACCATGCCAAGTGTGATGGGCAAACTCGGACCATTGGGTCGTGTGCTCGGACCACGAGGCTTGATGCCCAATCCCAAAACCGGTACGGTGACCATGGATGTCGCCAAAGCGGTTCGTGAGGTTAAGGCGGGTAAGATTGACTTTAAAGTGGATAAGACCGGCATCGTGCATGCCGCAATTGGAAAAGTATCTTTTGATGCAGACAAAATCCTAGGTAACGCAAATGAGCTGATGCAAACATTGGTCAAGCTCAAGCCGTCATCTACCAAAGGAACCTATATCAAAAGTGTTTCCATGTCGAGTACCATGAGTCCAAGCATTCCAGTAGAATACAAAACTGTTTAACGGGTAGCTAAATGTAAATTATGACAAGAGAACAAAAAGCACAAGCTATCGAAAACTTAACTGCCCAACTCGGTGACAGCACCAACATCTATTTGACAGATGTTTCGGGATTGGATGCGGCAAAAACCTCAAATTTGCGTCGCGCCTGTTTCAAAGCCGGTATTGAGCTTACGGTAGTTAAAAACACATTGTTGGCCAAAGCCATGGAGGCTTCTGACAAAGATTTCGGAGATCTATTAGGTGTGCTCAAAGGCAACACCGCCATGATGTTTTCTGAAGTGGGCAACGCGCCCGCCAAAGTCATCAAAGATTTTCGTAAGAAATCAAATAGACCCATCCTTAAGGGGGCCTATATTGAAGAAGCCATTTACTTGGGCGATGACCAAGTAGAGGCATTAGTCAACATCAAGTCTAAGGAAGAACTGATCGGTGAAATCATCACCTTGTTGCAGTCTCCTGCTAAAAACGTGGTTTCAGCCCTTCAGTCGGGTGGTGGAACCCTCGCCGGAATTATTAAAACGCTTTCTGAAAAGGAAGCATAAATTTTGTTTAACACAACTCTATTATAAATACGTTCAAAATGGCAGATTTAAAAGATTTTGCAGAACAATTGGTCAACCTTACTGTTAAAGAAGTAAACGAATTGGCCGCAATTTTAAAAGAAGAATATGGTATCGAGCCTGCTGCAGCTGCTGTGGCAGTTGCTGGTCCTGCTGCTGGTGGTGGTGACGCCGATGGTGGAGAAGAGAAGTCAGAATTTGATGTGATTCTCAAAGCAGCCGGTGGTTCGAAACTTGCCGTCGTTAAATTGGTGAAAGAACTTACTGGTCTTGGCTTGAAAGAAGCCAAAGAATTGGTAGACAATGCGCCTAGCCCTCTTAAAGAAGGGGTGTCTAAAGACGAGGCAGAAGGCCTAAAATCTTCTCTTGAAGAAGCCGGTGCTGAGGTTGAATTGAAGTAAACCCCTCCGATTAACTCATTCTAAGGCCACGGATTTTTCCGATGGCCTTAGCTTCGTTTTGAAAACGAAAGCAGCTGAAAGCTGTACAAATATTTTAAAATAACAATTGTTGTCTATGTCAACACATCCTGAAAGAATCAATTTTTCCTCGGCCATCAACACACCCGAGTACCCCGATTTTCTGGACATCCAAATCAAATCTTTTCAAGACTTTTTTCAACTCGAGACCAAATCCGACGAGCGTGATAACGAAGGCCTCTTTAACACCTTCAAGGAAAACTTTCCTATTTCCGACACGCGCAATCAGTTTGTACTCGAGTTTTTAGATTACTTTGTAGACCCACCGAGATACTCTATCATTGAGTGTATTGAGCGTGGGCTTACTTACAGTGTACCACTTAAGGCCAGACTTAAGTTGTACTGTACAGATCCAGAACACGAAGATTTTGAAACCATCGTTCAGGACGTGTTTTTAGGCACCATTCCCTATATGACGCCGAGTGGTACTTTCGTTATCAACGGAGCAGAGCGTATTGTTGTTTCTCAGTTGCACCGCTCTCCAGGGGTATTCTTCGGTCAGTCTTTCCACGCCAATGGCACCAAGTTGTATTCGGCTCGTGTAATTCCTTTCAAAGGATCATGGATTGAATTTGCTACGGACATCAACAGCGTGATGTATGCCTATATCGACCGTAAAAAGAAATTACCAGTCACCACACTATTCCGTGCTATCGGATATGAGCGTGATAAGGATATCTTGGAAATTTTTGACCTGGCAGAAGAAGTCAAAGTATCCAAAGCTGGACTCAAAAAAGTAATGGGTAGAAAACTGGCTGCCCGTGTGTTGAATACTTGGTTTGAGGATTTTGTAGATGAAGACACAGGTGAGGTGGTTTCTATAGAGCGTAACGAAATTGTACTTGATCGTGACACCATTCTTGAAAAGGAACATATCGATCAGATTGTTGAGGCCAACACCAAAACCATTTTACTTCACAAAGAGGATTTGGAATCTGCCGACTACGCCATCATTCACAACACCCTTCAAAAAGACCCTACCAACTCTGAAAAAGAAGCGGTAGAGCACATTTACAGACAATTGCGTAATGCTGAGCCACCCGATGAGGAAACGGCTCGAGGTATTATCGACAAATTGTTCTTCTCTGACCAGCGATACAACCTTGGTGAGGTAGGACGCTATAGGATGAACAAAAAACTGGGTCTCGATATCGAGATGGACAAACAAGTCCTGACCAAAGACGATATTATTACCATCATAAAGTATTTGATTGAATTGATCAACTCCAAAGCAGAGATTGATGACATCGACCACCTTTCTAACCGTCGTGTACGTACAGTAGGTGAGCAGTTGTCTTCTCAGTTTGGTGTAGGACTTTCTCGTATGGCGCGTACCATTCGTGAGCGTATGAACGTACGTGACAATGAAGTCTTTACGCCCATCGATTTGATCAACGCAAAGACACTGTCTTCCGTAATTAACTCTTTCTTTGGTACCAACCAGTTGTCACAGTTTATGGATCAGACCAATCCTTTGGCTGAGATTACCCATAAACGCCGACTTTCTGCTTTGGGTCCAGGAGGGTTGTCACGGGAACGCGCCGGATTTGAGGTGCGTGACGTACACTATACCCACTACGGAAGAATGTGTCCCATTGAAACACCAGAAGGCCCGAACATTGGTTTGATATCTTCTTTGGGTGTGTTTGCCAAAGTCAACAACCTTGGATTTATAGAAACGCCCTACCGAAAAGTTGAAAATGGCGTTGTAGATTTAAATGACATGACCTATTTGTCTGCTGAGGAGGAAGAAGGCAAACTGATTGCCCAAGCCAATGTTGACAAAGACAAATCTGGTAAAATTACTATTGATAAAGTCATTGCTCGTTTAGAAGCAGATTACCCTGTGGTAGAGCCAACATCCATCGATTATACCGATGTAGCTCCTAACCAGATTGCTTCGATTTCGGCCTCTTTGATTCCTTTCTTGGAGCATGATGATGCAAACCGTGCCTTGATGGGATCCAACATGATGCGTCAGGCCGTACCGCTGCTGCGTCCTCAGGCCCCTATTGTGGGTACCGGATTGGAGCGTCAGGTAGCTAGAGACTCTCGTGTTCTGATCAATGCAGAAGGTGACGGAGTTGTTACTTATGTAGATGCAGATTCTATCAAGATAAAATACAAGACCACGGAAGAAGACAAACTCATAAGCTTTGAATCTGACGAAAAGGTGTATCCCTTGATCAAATTTAGAAAAACAAACCAAGGTACTACCATCAACCTGAAGCCCATCGTTCGCGTAGGTGACCGAGTTGAAAAAGGTCAGGTATTGTGTGAGGGCTATGCTACCCAAAACGGAGAGCTAGCACTTGGTCGCAATATGAAAGTGGCCTTCATGCCTTGGAAAGGGTACAACTTTGAGGATGCGATTGTGATTTCTGAAAAAGTGGTTCGTGAAGATATCTTCACATCTATACACATAGACGAATATGCCCTTGAGGTGCGTGACACCAAGCTCGGTAAGGAGGAGTTGACCAACGATATCCCTAACGTGAGCGAAGAAGCCACCAAAGACCTTGATGAAAATGGTATGATTCGAGTGGGAGCTGAAGTCAAATCTGGTGATATTTTGATTGGTAAAATCACTCCAAAAGGAGAGTCCGATCCCACACCTGAAGAAAAATTGCTCCGCGCAATTTTTGGTGACAAAGCCGGAGATGTCAAAGATGCATCTTTGAAAGCACCCCCATCACTTGAGGGTGTTGTGATTGACAAAAAACTCTTTACACGTATCGTTAAAGACAAGCGTCGTCGCTCTCAAGACAAAGAAGATTTGGAAGCCTTAGATTTGAAATTTGAAACCAAGTTCGAAGAGCTAAAGTCTTTGTTGGTCGAAAAGCTGTTTGCCATCCTCAGTGGCAAAACTTGTCAAGGAGTGTTCAATGATTTGGGTGAAGAAGTACTGCCAAAGGGCAAGAAATTTACCCTTAAAATGCTCAATTCAGTAGATGACTATGCTCACCTAGTTAGTGGCACATGGACGGTCGATAACAAAATCAACACCATGGTCAACAACCTAATGCACAACTACAAGATCAAAGAAAACGACTTGCAAGGTGCGTTGCGAAGAGAGAAATTCACCATCTCTGTAGGTGACGAATTGCCTGCTGGAATTCTAAAACTTGCCAAGGTATACATCGCCAAAAAACGCAAGTTAAAAGTGGGAGACAAAATGGCGGGTCGCCACGGAAACAAGGGTATTGTTGCCCGTATTGTTCGTGAAGAAGACATGCCTTTCTTGGAAGATGGAACACCTGTTGACATTGTACTCAACCCATTAGGGGTACCATCTCGGATGAACATCGGGCAGATTTATGAGACCGTATTGGGTTGGGCCGGTCAAAAACTTGACAAAAACTTCTCAACGCCCATCTTTGACGGTGCTTCAAGTGATGAGGTAGCTTCTCTTATTGAAGAGGCCGGCATCCCGAAGTACGGACATACCTATTTGTATGATGGTGGCACAGGTGAGCGTTTTGACCAACCTGCTACCGTCGGTGTGATCTATATGCTTAAGTTGGGTCATATGGTCGACGACAAGATGCACTCACGTTCGATTGGTCCTTACTCGCTCATCACCCAGCAGCCGCTTGGTGGTAAGGCACAGTTTGGTGGCCAACGATTTGGGGAGATGGAAGTCTGGGCATTAGAAGCCTACGGTGCTTCTAGTACCCTTCAAGAAATACTTACGGTCAAGTCGGATGACGTGGTCGGACGTGCCAAAACATACGAATCGATTGTGAAGGGAGAAGCCATGCCTAAGCCCGGCTTGCCTGAGTCATTCAACGTATTGATGCACGAACTTAAGGGTCTTGGACTCGACATACGACTAGAAGAATAATATTATAATCCATTCAGTAAAATGGCTAGATTTAACGACAATCAACAACCTGTAAGCTTTAACAAAATATCCATTGGATTGGCCTCTCCGGAGTCCATCCTTGCGGCATCACGTGGTGAGGTACTTAAGCCTGAGACCATCAACTACCGCACGCACAAACCCGAGCGAGATGGACTGTTTTGTGAGCGAATTTTTGGACCTGTTAAAGATTTTGAATGTGCCTGTGGCAAATACAAACGTATCCGTTATAAAGGAATTGTATGTGACCGCTGTGGGGTGGAGGTTACTGAAAAGAAAGTGCGCCGCGATCGTGTGGGCCACATCAGCTTGGTGGTTCCAGTAGCACACATTTGGTATTTCCGTTCTTTACCTAACAAAATCGGATACCTTCTTGGATTGCCATCCAAAAAGCTCGATATGATTATCTATTATGAGCGTTATGTGGTTATCCAACCGGGTATTGCGACTAATGAAGAAGGTGAGCCGGTTCAAAAAATGGATTTCTTAACGGAGGAAGAGTATTTGAATATTCTCGAAAAAATTCCTGCTGAAAACCAGTATTTGGAAGACACTGATCCCAATAAGTTTATTGCGAAAATGGGTGCAGAGTGTTTGATCGAGTTGTTGAGTCGCATCGATTTGGATGCCCTTTCGTACGAGTTGAGAGACAAGGCCAACAACGAAACTTCCAAGCAACGTAAAACAGAAGCCCTGAAGCGTCTTCAGGTGGTTGAAGCCCTGCGCGAAGCCAACCAAAACCGTGAAAACAATCCCGAGTGGATGATCATGAAAGCCATTCCTGTCATCCCACCTGAGTTGCGTCCCTTGGTGCCGCTCGATGGGGGGCGCTTTGCTACTTCTGATCTGAATGATTTGTATCGTCGTGTGATTATCCGAAACAACCGCCTCAAGCGATTGGTAGAGATTAAAGCACCTGAAGTGATTTTACGAAACGAAAAGCGTATGTTGCAAGAATCTGTTGATTCGCTATTTGACAACACCCGTAAGTCTTCGGCTGTAAAGACAGACGCCAACCGTCCGTTGAAATCTCTTTCGGATTCTCTTAAAGGAAAGCAAGGACGATTCCGTCAGAACCTATTGGGTAAGCGTGTGGACTATTCAGCACGTTCTGTAATTGTGGTTGGACCTGAACTCAAATTGTTTGAGTGTGGGCTGCCCAAAAACATGGCGGCGGAACTTTATAAGCCTTTTATCATCCGTAAGCTCATTGAGCGTGGTATTGTAAAGACCGTAAAATCTGCTAAAAAGATTATTGATAAGCGCGAACCTGTAGTCTGGGATATTTTGGAAAACGTACTCAAAGGCCACCCAGTGCTTTTGAACCGCGCCCCCACACTACACCGCTTGGGTATTCAAGCCTTCCAACCCAAATTGATTGAAGGAAAAGCCATTCAGTTGCATCCATTGGCGTGTACGGCATTTAATGCTGACTTCGATGGTGACCAAATGGCGGTTCATCTTCCATTGGGGCCAGAAGCGATATTGGAAGCCCAACTTTTGATGTTGGCTTCTCACAACATTTTGAACCCGGCCAACGGTTCTCCGATTACGGTTCCCTCACAAGACATGGTATTGGGTCTTTACTATATGACCAAAGCCAGAAAGTCTACCAAAGAGGTGCCTGTTAAAGGGGAAGGCCTTACTTTCTACAGCGCTGAAGAGGTGACCATCGCTTTCAACGAAGGGCGCGTGGACCTCAATGCTGAAATCAAAGTGCGCACCAAAGACTTTAACGATGATGGTGAACTCACTTACCAGCTTATTGAAACCACCGTTGGACGTGTATTGTTCAACGAAGTGGTTCCTGAAAAAGCAGGTTATATCAACGAGGTCTTGACCAAAAAGTCACTTCGTGATATCATTGGTAACATCCTTAAAGCAACTTCTGTTCCTGAAACAGCCGCTTTCTTGGATGAGATCAAAGACATGGGGTATAGTTTCGCGTTCAAAGGTGGTTTATCCTTTAGCTTGGGAGATATCATTATCCCACCAGAGAAAGATGAGCTTATCGCGAGTGCCAACGAACAAGTAGACGGCATTATCGCTAACTACAACATGGGGTTAATCACCAACAACGAGCGTTACAACCAGGTCATTGATGTTTGGACTTCTGCCAACGCTACTTTGACCGAATTGGCCATGAAGCGTATCCGCGAAGACCAGCAAGGATTTAACTCTGTGTATATGATGTTGGATTCTGGAGCTCGAGGTTCTAAAGAACAGATCCGTCAGTTGACCGGTATGCGTGGTTTGATGGCCAAGCCCAAAAAATCCAATGCCGGTGGTGGGGAAATTATTGAGAACCCCATCTTGTCCAACTTTAAAGAAGGACTTTCCATTTTGGAGTACTTTATCTCTACCCACGGCGCACGTAAGGGTCTTGCCGATACGGCACTAAAAACGGCTGATGCTGGATACCTGACCCGTCGTTTGCACGATGTGGCCCAAGACGTA
Source organism: Flavobacteriaceae bacterium (assembly GCA_964229545.1). Lineage (GTDB taxonomy): Bacteria > Bacteroidota > Bacteroidia > Flavobacteriales > Flavobacteriaceae > UBA724. Next base: position 37,226 of record CAXRDP010000004.1, read on the forward strand.
ATCGTTAACACAGAAGACTGTGGTACCTTACGTGGTATTACCGTTGAGGCGTTAAAGAAAAACGAAGAGATCGTTGAGAAATTGGGAGACCGTATCGAAGGCCGTGTGGCTTTATTTGATGTGATCAACCCCTCTGATGGCAGTGTCATTGTTGAGGGTGGCCAAGAGATTTTGCACAACCATGCCAAGCAGATTGAAGCCTCGCCTATTGAGCGTGTGGAAGTTCGCTCTGCCCTCACTTGTGAGGCCAAAAAAGGCATCTGTGCCAAGTGTTACGGACGCAACCTTGCGACCGGAAAAATGGTTCAGAAAGGCGAGTCTGTTGGGGTGATTGCAGCGCAGTCGATTGGAGAGCCCGGAACACAGCTTACCTTACGTACGTTCCACGTAGGAGGTATTGCAGGTAACATTTCTGAAGAAAACAAATTGGTTGCCAAATTTGATGGTAAAGCCGAATTGGAAGATCTTAAGACGGTATCAGGAAAAGACAGTGAAGGTAAGGAAGTGAATATCGTAATCTCTCGAACTACCGAATTGAAGGTGGTCGACAAAAATACAGGTATCACTTTAAGTAATAACATCATTCCTTACGGTTCTTTTATCCACATCAAGGATGGTCAGGCCATCAAAAAAGATGATGTGATTTGCCAGTGGGATCCTTACAATGGTGTCATCATCTCCGAATTCTCTGGAAAAATCGGTTATGAAAACATTCAGCAAGGGGTTACCTATCAGGTAGAAATCGATGAACAAACCGGTTTCCAAGAAAAGGTAATCACCGAGTCAAGAAACAAAAAAGTCATTCCGACTTTGTTGATTCAAGACAAGAAAGGAAACACCCTACAGTCGTACAACCTTCCAGTGGGTGCCCACCTGATGGTCAATGACGGCGATGCCATTGATGCCGGTAAGATTTTGGTGAAAATCCCACGTAAGTCAGCCAAGTCGGGTGATATCACGGGTGGTTTGCCAAGGGTTACCGAGTTATTTGAAGCACGCAATCCTTCCAATCCTGCAGTGGTTTCTGAAATCGATGGTGTGGTATCGTTTGGTAAAATCAAACGCGGTAACCGCGAAATCGTAATCGAATCCAAAACGGGCGAAATCAAAAAGTACTTGGTCAAACTTTCCAACCAGATTTTGGTACAGGAAAACGACTTTGTCAAAGCTGGTATGCCACTTTCTGATGGGGCCATTACGCCCAACGATATTTTGGACATCAAAGGACCTTCTGCCGTTCAGCAGTACTTGGTCAATGAGGTTCAAGAAGTGTACCGCTTGCAAGGGGTAAAAATCAACGACAAGCACTTTGAAGTAGTCGTCCGTCAGATGATGCGAAAAGTGCGCATTGAAGATTCGGGAGACACCACTTTCCTAGAAGGTCAGTTGGTTCACAAGATCGACTTTATCGACGAAAACGACGCTTTGTTTGGTAGTAAGGTAGTCACCGAAGTAGGTGATTCTGAAAACCTCAAAGCCGGCCAGATTGTAACCGCACGCCAGTTGCGCGACGAAAATTCGTTGTTGCGACGTGAGGACAAAGCCTTGGTGGAGGCTCGCGATGCTGTAAACGCAACCGCTACGCCTATCCTACAAGGTATCACACGTGCGTCGCTTCAAACCAAGTCGTTTATCTCTGCGGCCTCGTTCCAAGAAACGACCAAAGTTCTCAATGAAGCTGCCGTTAGTGGTAAGATTGACACCTTGGAGGGACTCAAAGAAAACGTGATTGTAGGACATAAGATTCCTGCAGGAACGGGTAACCGTGACTACAATGACATCATCGTAGGTTATACGGATGAGTACGAAGAGCTATTGGCCAAAAAAGAGTTAATCTAGACGTGTTATGAGCGATTCTAAAGCCAAAAAAGAGGGCAGCATCAACATTGAGTTGGATCCGGACACCGCACAAGGTACCTATTCCAACCTGGCGATCATCAACCACTCGGTCTCCGAGTTTGTGGTCGATTTTATCAATGTGATGCCCGGCGCTCCCAAGGCCAAAGTACGCTCGCGAATCATACTCACCCCTCAGCATGCCAAACGCTTCCTAAAAGCCCTTGGCGACAACGTCCAACGTTTTGAAGCCGCACATGGGGAGATCAAAGAATATGACGCTCCGTCCATTCCGCTTAACTTCGGGCCTCCTGGAGAAGCCTAACAAAACAAAACCCTCCAAATGGAGGGTTTTTTTATGAGTTGAACTTGATGTTAGGGGTTTAGACTCCGGCTTTATCTTTTTGAAACTCCGAAGTAGCGTGGAATTGCAGGGCTTTGTATTTGTCTTGGGTCATCTGTAGGGAAAAGGCAGAGTCTGCCAAAAAGACCAATTGCCCCTGTTTGTCTTTGGCCAAAAACTTGGCCTTTACGCGGCAGAATTCTTTAAAGTCGGGGTGTTGGGGGTTGGGGGTCTCTACCCAGCAGGCTTTGTGTACGTTGAGGTTTTCGTAGCTACACTTGGCGCCGTATTCGTGCTCCAATCGGTATTGGATGACCTCAAACTGCAGGGCCCCTACCGTACCGATGACTTTGCGTCCGTTGAGTTCGAGGGTAAAAAGTTGTGCCACCCCTTCATCCATCAGTTGGTCAATCCCTTTGGCCAGTTGTTTGGCTTTCATAGGATCGGCATTGTTGATATAGCGAAAGTGCTCGGGGGAGAAACTGGGAATCCCCGTAAAGTGCAGTTCTTCTCCAGATGTAAGGGTGTCGCCAATCTTAAAATTGCCCGTATCGTGAAGGCCCACAATATCCCCTGGATAAGAGACCGAGACAATCTCTTTTTTGTCTGCAAAAAATGCATTCGGGCTGCTAAACTTTAACTTTTTGCCATGGCGCACGTGTAGGTAGGGGGTATTGCGCTCAAAGGTTCCCGACACCACCTTGATAAACGCCAATCTGTCGCGGTGCTTGGGGTCCATATTGGCATGGATTTTAAAAACAAATCCGCTAAAGCTGTCTTCGTTGGGTGCTACCAAACGTTCGGCACTGTTTTTCGGTCGTGGGGGCGGGGCAATCTCCACAAAACAGTCTAGCAACTCTTGCACCCCAAAATTGTTCAGCGCAGAACCAAAAAACACCGGCTGTTGCTGGCCTGCCAAATAGGCTTCGCTGTCAAAAGCCGGATAGACCTCTGTCACGAGTTCGATTTCCTCTCGCAAGGTCTGTGCGGCTTTGCCGCCAATATGGGTGCTAAGGGTCGGGTCGTTGATGTCATCAAAATCGATGGCTTCCGCAATACGGGTTTTGTTGGCCTCGTCAAACAGGCGTAGGCGTTTGTGCCACAGGTTGTAGATGCCCTGAAAGTCATACCCCATCCCGATGGGAAAACTCAAAGGCACTACGGTAAAGCCCAGTTTTTGTTCCACCTCGTCGAGCAGGTCGAAGGCATCTTTTCCCTCACGATCAAGTTTGTTGATAAACACTATGATAGGAATGTTGCGCATACGGCATACTTCCACCAGTTTTTCGGTCTGTTCTTCCACCCCTTTGGCCACGTCGATGACCACAATTACACTGTCCACAGCGGTGAGGGTACGGAAGGTATCTTCGGCAAAGTCTTTGTGCCCAGGAGTATCAAGAATGTTAATTTTTTTGTCACGGTAGTGAAAAGCCAGTACAGAGGTGGCTACCGAAATCCCACGTTGACGCTCGATTTCCATAAAATCGCTGGTTGCAGATTTTTGAATCTTATTGGACTTTACGGCACCCGCCTCTTGGATGGCCCCGCCAAAAAGCAACAGCTTTTCGGTCAGGGTGGTTTTTCCGGCATCAGGGTGAGAGATGATACCAAAAGTACGGCGTCGCGCGATTTCAGTTTTTAAATTCATGACGGCGCAAAAATATCTGCTTTTTTGGGATTATACCCTGTCTGAGCCACAATATTTGTATTTTTGAAATATGAGTAAGCAGGCAGAAGAACAAGTGGTGTTGGTCGATGCGCAAGACAACCCTATCGGGCTGATGGGCAAATTGGAGGCGCACCAAAAAGGCGTACTCCACCGTGCGTTCTCTGTGTTTGTGCTCAATGACCAAAACGAACTGATGCTCCAACAGCGCGCCTTACACAAGTACCACTCACCCGGATTGTGGACCAATACTTGCTGCAGCCACCAACGCAGTGGAGAGTCTAATATTCAGGCAGGCACGCGTAGGTTGCAAGAAGAAATGGGTTTTACAACCGAACTGACCGAACTCACCTCTTTTATCTATAAAGCACCCTTTGACAACGGACTCACCGAACACGAACTCGATCACATCATGATGGGGCGCTACAACAGCAGCCCAAACATCAACCCCGATGAGGTAGCCGATTGGAAATGGATGTCCATAGAAGAAGTCAAAAAAGATGTGGACGCACATCCCGAACGCTATACTGTTTGGTTTGTGATTATATTTGAACGTTTTTATAAAGATCTTTTTTCCAAATGCCAGTAACTGTCAGCCGTAAGGCCCACTTCAATGCCGCCCACCGATTGTTTCGTTCCGACTGGGACGATGCCTCCAATGAGGAGGTTTTTGGCAAGTGTGCCAATCCCTACTACCACGGACACAACTACGAGTTGATTGTGCATGTGACCGGTGATATCGACCCACAGACAGGCTATGTGATGGATATGAAAGTACTTAAAGACCTCATCAAGTTGGAAGTGGAGAACGCTTTTGACCATAAAAATCTCAATGAGCAAGTCCCCGAATTTAAAAGCCTGATTCCTACCGCCGAAAACATAGCGGTGGTTATTTGGGACAAGTTGCGTCCTCATATTGATTCAAAAAAAAAATTGGCGGTAACCCTATACGAAACACCGCGCAACTACGTACACTATCAAGGATAAAATATGAAACTGACACCTTTGTTTTTTACTCCCATTCCCAAAGAACGCTTGTGGGGTGGGCAAAAACTCGAAACGCTATTAGATAAACCCTTTGAGGGCGATGCCATAGGTGAGAGTTGGGAACTCTCTACTGTTCCCGGCGATGTGTCAGTTGTGGCCGAAGGGCCATGGGCAGGGCAGGCGTTGGATGCCTTGATTGTCAATCACAGAGCCACGCTTGTGGGGCAAAAGGTGTACGACCGTTTTGGAGACGAATTTCCGGTATTGATCAAGTTTATCGATGCCCAAAAAGACCTCTCGATTCAGTTGCACCCACACGACCATTTGGCCAAAGAACGCCACCAGTCTTTTGGTAAAAATGAGATGTGGTACATCATGCAAGCCGATGCTGAGGCACAACTCATTGTGGGTTTTTCCCGCGATGTTAAAAAAGCCGAATACCAAGCACATTTGGCTTCTGACAGTTTGGAAGACATCCTGCAATACGAGCCTGTACAGTCGGGAGATACGTTTTATATACGCACCGGTACCGTGCATGCGATCGGGGCGGGCATATTGCTGGCTGAAATCCAACAGACTTCCGACGTGACCTACCGCATCTACGACTGGAACCGAAAAGATAAAGACGGAAACACCCGCGAACTTCATACCGATTTGGCACTCGACGCCATTGATTACACCCGCCGAAATGACCACAAAGCGGTTTATGACCAACAAGCCAACCAAGCCAATCCCATGGTGGATTCGCCCTATTTTACCACCGACTTTTTGCCAGTACGGGGTCATATGGCAGTCGATGCTTTGGACAAAGACTCTTTTGTTATCCTGATGGGCGTGCGTGGCGTAGTGGATTTGAATGTTGATGGAACAAGTTATACACTGTCTATGGGGCAAACGGTGCTGATTCCGGCAACATTGGCTATCTTTGAGCTAACAGCCACCGACGCCGATGTGTTGATGGTTTATATAAAATAAAGATTATGGCAAGCATACGCGACCTAAAAAAAGACCTAAACTATGTGTTGGGCGAAGTGATTCAACAAGCTTTGGACTGGGAGAAGGCACAGCCAGATGCCGACCACAAAGCCAGTCAAAAAATCATTGATGACGCAGTGGATTTGTTTGACGCATTGACCGCCAGAATCTATCAAAACAAAGGGCAAAACCCCCAAGCGCACTACAAACAAATCGCCAACGACCTGCTAGAAAAAGGCAATGTGTTGTTGGAGCGGGTCAGCGGTTTGTAGTTTTTTTAGAAATAAGCAGAAATTTCCTACAGAAAATTTTTTTTATTTTTTTGGCCAAATATCCTTTTTAAGGCTGTTCTTCTCATTGCGGGAGCTCTTCCCGGTTTTTATTCTATAAGCTTTAAAATTATTGTTACCTCGCACTATAGACTGATAAGTAAAGTGTCATTTCTTAGATAATTCTATTAATTAGGTTATATCTCTGTTTAACCACTTCATTTATCTTCTTTGGAGCGGTAGAAAACTACTGTGAGTTTTCTGCTATGGTATTTTGCAAGTTTTAACACTCCATAAAAAATGTTGAGGCGGTAATTTTAAATATATACTCATGGTTTTTATAATTAACCCATATCTTAAAAAAAGCTTTTGTTCTCTCTTTTTGTTGTTACTGGCATCATGTTTGAGCGAAACTGCCGATCAAACTGAGCCTATCATTGAAAATGAAGAGTTAAGTTTATCTGAAATGACTGATATTGCCACAATCGATCAATATAATGAGTTGAGCGACACCGAGAAAAGTTTAGTTGATTTGATAAATTCTTCTATCAACGGCTTGAAGGGCATGTCATTACACTCAAAAAATAAATTATCAGATCATTATGCAACTATAAATTTCAAAATGGACAACTCAAGTCAAATTTTTTCTGATTACGTTTTGTTGTCTTCAAAAGAAAGTTTGGATTACCAAAATATTTTGATAAAATTCTCTCTAGACTCATCTTGTACTGCTTGTGGTATTCGCACTGGAATTAAGTGTGCCAAAGAAATAGCGTCGTATTTGAAAGAACATGGAATAAGAGACATAGATATACATCTTCATGTCAATGATGACGGTTGTTTTGAATTGACTTGGTAGTGTTTTTGAGTTAAATAATGCTCTGTTACAGCTAATAATATTTTTAAGTTTAATTATTAACCAAAAGAGTCAAACATTCAGATTCTTAAGCATGAAATAAGTATGTAAATTAACCTTAAAAATGATCTAGATAGTAACAAAACCAAAGCTGCAATCTTAGATGATTTCAAACCACAGATCACAAAATGACATCAAACGCAAGTGGTTTTTCTTGCTAATTCCATTTCCATTCTA
>CAXRDP010000005.1:0-5132 GCA_964229545.1 Flavobacteriaceae bacterium
TTTTTGTTTGCACATCAAACAAGAAATGATCCAAAATGGGCAAAGTATTGGAGGTGTTTAAAACGCCACTAAGCGTTTGAAGTGGCTTTAGCAAAGCCGAACTGGAAACAATAAATTTCATATATCTTGACTTGTTACTAACAAAAATACTTTTTCATTTTTGAAAAAGGAAACTAACTTATTAACACTTTAGCTTCTGTGTGATATATAAACGTTATTGTAAACTGTCACTCCTGTGAAAACAGGAGTCTCCTGAGGGTGTAGTGGATGCCGTATAATGCACGGCATGACATCTTCATATTATTTTATCAAATCACTCCTGCGAATTTAACTGCCAGAGGTAGGAACGGGAATCTCATCAGGGTGTGAGGCTAGCACCGAGTCATAATATTCTAAGACAATGGAAGGGTAGATCCCCAGTTGAAGAAAACTACTGAAAACGGATGCTTACCACATCCAAATACTCCAGCCCAAACAAGCTACTGGCACCTCCTGTTACCAAAGGATTGCTTCTGTACATGGCAAGTTCCAACAGCCCTGATGCGTTGAACAACGCCAATGGTTTGCCATCCTCGGTTCTGTTTCTTTTGTCGGTGTCGAAACGAAGGAGATCTCCATAGGAATCTTGTATTTTGGTAAAACGATTGTTTCGGGCTTCGACCACATAGGTTCGCTCTTGGCCTATTTCCTCAAATAGTTTTTTGGAAATATTTGTAATCACATTCTCATAATTGTCCACATAAATTACTTTACCCTGAATCAGCTTTTTGTCAGCACCAACTGTGGGTGTAAAAGGGGATAGAGTTTTTATCTGTTCAATTGGTTTTCCTATGATGTTGGGAGCCCCACCCCGCGCCAAATGAGCCGCTGCACGGGCAAAAACAGTTAAAGAACTAAAGCTGTTATTTCCTAAGGTTTGATGATCGATCTGGGTGATTTTATCAGGTTTGACATGAGGCGTAACCAAAGACAACACCCCATTGTCCGGGCATACAAAAAAATGATTGTTCAAGCTGACGACCAAGGGTGGGTTATCAGGCCGTATTTCCGTGTCTATACATATCAAATGTATGCTGCCCTCTGGATAATGTTGATAACTGTTGTGAATAATGTATGCCGCTTGCGCGATGTCAAAAGGAGCAATTTCATGGGATATATCTACAAGGGTAGGATCGCTGAGTTCTGTGTATAAGACGCCCTTTACAGCAGCCAAGTAGGGGTCTTTGTGTCCAAAATCGGATGTGATGGTGATAATGGGCTTCAATTTGATTACATTTTGTTCATCTTCGGAACGCAAAAATCCCTAAATTTGAAATCAAAGTTACCAAAATTTAGTTCTGTAATAGAAATCTTTTAAAACAAGCGCGTTTGAACGAACTCACCATACAGCTCACAGAAGTAAACCCAACTATTTTTTACGGGGGCAGTAGAAACAGAAATATCGCGACCCTCAAAAAATATTTTCCAAAACTCAAAATTGTAGCACGAGGCAACACCATTACCGCTTATGGGGAGGAAGAGCTCTTAGAAGCGTTTGAGCGCCAACTCGATCGCTTGGTGATGCACTACGGCAAGTACAACAGCCTAGATGAGGATACTGTGGAGCAAATACTGACCTCTAATGAAGAAGATGATTTTGGGCTTGATCCTGATGACAAACAAGTCATTGTCCACGGGGTAGGCGGAAAGATTGTGCGTGCACAAACCCCTAATCAAGCCAAAATGGTTGAGGCAGTTTTAAATAATGACCTAGTGTTTGCTGTGGGGCCGGCAGGAACCGGAAAAACTTATACTGGTGTGGCTATGGCAGTTAAGGCACTCAAAGAAAAACAGGTCAAGCGTATCATTTTGACCCGTCCCGCAGTGGAGGCAGGAGAAAATCTAGGTTTTTTACCGGGTGACCTAAAAGAGAAGTTGGACCCCTATATGCAGCCGCTGTACGATGCTCTAAGAGATATGATACCTCCTGAAAAGCTGGGCAATTATATCGAAAACGGAACCATTCAAATCGCGCCCATGGCTTTTATGCGAGGTCGCACGCTCGACAATGCCTTCGTTATTTTGGATGAAGCCCAAAATACAACCCATAACCAGATGAAAATGTTTTTGACTCGTATGGGCAAACATGCAAAATTTGTTATTACAGGTGACCCTGGACAAATCGATTTGCCCAGACGTGTAATTTCAGGCCTCAAAGAAGCCTTGCTCGTTTTGGGAGATGTCAAGGGAATTTGTGTTATTTATTTGGACGACCGAGATGTGATTCGACATCCATTGGTCAAGAAAGTGATTGAAGCCTACAAAAAAACCGAACACCACAACTGATGCCGATGAACACCTTGATGCAAACCGATTTCCAATTCGTGGGACAACAAGCCAAGTACAAAGGAAAGGTTCGGGAGGTTTACACCTTAGAAAATAACACCCTCTTGATGGTAGCCACAGATCGGCTGTCTGCCTTTGATGTGGTGATGCCCAAAGGCATTCCTTTCAAAGGGCAAATTCTGAATCAAATAGCCACCCATATGATGAAAGCTACAGAGGATATCGTTCCCAATTGGATCGAATCGGTCCCTGATCCCAATGTGGCCGTTGGTAAGATGTGTACTCCTTTTAAGGTGGAGATGGTTATCAGAGGTTATCTCTCTGGTCATGCTGCCAGAGAATATCGTGCCGGCAAGCGCAGTCTATGTGGGATGTCTATGCCGGAGGGAATGAAAGAAAACGACAAATTTCCAAGTCCTATTATCACGCCTGCTACCAAAGCCGAGCAGGGTGCCCACGATGAGGATATTAGTGAAGCACAAATTTTAGAAAAAGGCATTGTCTCCGAATCGGATTATCAAGCTCTCAAAACTTATACCCAAAAACTATTTCAAAGGGGAAGTGAATTGGCCAAAAAACAAGGGTTGATTTTGGTTGATACCAAATACGAATTTGGCAAAGATAGTTCAGGAAACATCGTGCTTATCGACGAAATACATACACCAGATTCCTCACGCTACTTTTACGCCTCAGGTTATGAGGAACGCCAACAAAAAGGAGAACCTCAAAAGCAACTTTCTAAAGAATTTGTACGTCAATGGTTGATTGGCAACGGCTTTCAAGGCTTGGAAGGACAAAAGGTTCCCAAGATGTCAGATGCGTATATTCAAACCGTTTCGGAACGCTATATTGAACTCTACGAAAACATCACCGGACTTCCGTTTGAAAAAGCAGATGTCAGTAACATAGAAGAGCGTATGCGGCGCAACTTGGCTGCATACCTTTAACGCATTTCTTCAAAAATAAGCGGGACTTGAATTGAAAAGAGTGCCGCAGTAGCTGTGTGGTCAAAACTTTCTGCCAAAGACAAATGTATGTTTTCCAAGCCCGATGATGTCATCGCCTGATGTGCGCTGGTTGCGTTGCTTGGAAAAACAAAATCATCAAGTGCGCCATGAACAATCCATATTTCTCCTTCAGGTCTCCAGTCAAATCGATCATTGTCTTTGATGGCATCGACCATGGGATGATTGCCTTCGTTGATGATTAGGTTTCTAAAATTCTCGGTAAACAAGGCTTGCGGATTGGTATCCAAATCACCTGAATCAAAAAAGTTTGATGGGTTGATGTTGGCCAACTGATCTTGATTGATGTAAAAGGAAAAAGGCTCATTGATGCCGTAAATATTGTTGTAGGTATATAACACCCATAGATAGTTGGGCATAAAGGCCAAAGGTTCGTTTTTTTGCATGATTTCTTTGGCAAACAAAGTCTTATTGTAGGCGCCACCACCAACGATGCTGGCAGTCACTTCGGTATTTGTGTTTTCTTGTATGTGTTGATGCAAAGCCATGGTGGCATAGCCACCTTCAGAATAGCCTGCCAAAAAGAGTTGATCGTTGTAGGCAACCGATTCGTTGTCTAAAAAATCCTTAGCAGCTTCCAACATGTCATAGGACGATTGTGCCAAGGTGGGACCATGTTCATAGGGGTGCAACAGATGATTAGATACTCCATAGCCCAAATAGTCGGGAGCAACCACCACATATTCCAAGCCCGCCACTGCACTTGCATAGTTTCTATTCACTGACGTAGCCACAAAGTTTGAAGGGACTTCGTTGTCGTCTGCTATGGTGCCATGTTGGAGCGACAAAATGGGTAGCGTCTTATCAGAATCTGGTAAGAGAACCAATCCCGAGGCTTCGATTTGCACCTTCGGAAAATAGGGGTGAGGTGTTTGGTAAATGATTTTGTAAGAAGAAACTGGGACCAGATTGTTTTTTAGGTCGGCCATCACCGTGTAGGGAAAAACTAGGTCATAGGACAGTATAACTTCATTCAAGGAAAGTTCTGATATTTTCGTTGCACTGACAAGTTTGCTTGTAGGTTCTTCGGGCGGTCGGATTTCATTTTCTTCATTATCAGATCCGCAGCTGATGAGAAATAAAACAATAAAAAGAGATAGGTAGTATAAAGATTTCATAGGGGTAATTTTGGATTTAGTAATCAATGATTATGCCATGTTTCTATAAGTTTTGTCAGGGCTAGGTTAGAAATATTTGTATCAATTTTTTGAGCGTTTTTTTCTTTTCTTCGAACCCATGTGAGTTGTCGCTTGGCAAAATTGCGCGTATGTTGTTTGATGTCCGCAACGGCTTTTTCCAAATCTATTTTTTGATCAAAAAAATCAAACAATTCTTTGTATCCCACAGTTTGTAACGCATTTAAAGCACGGTGGGGGTAGAGCGCATGGGCTTCTTGCAGTAAACCTGCATTCATCATGTTATCAACCCGTTGGTTGATGCGTTGGTACAACATATTTCTATCAATCTCGACAGTGAGTGGCAATACTTCAAACGGACGTTTGGGCTTGGGTTTTCCCAAAAAGGAAGAGTAGGCCTGTCCCGAAGACAAACATACGCCCAAGGCCCGCATCACACGACTGGGATTGTTGACATCTACTTGTTGGTAATAGGTGGGATCCAACTGTTGTAATTCTTCTTGAAGATTGGCCAACCCCAATGTGTTAAGTCTATCCCCAAGTTTGCTTCGAGTCGCTTCTGAAACATCGGGGAACACATCCAGCCCCTCAGTAACGGCTTGCATATAGAGTCCTGAACCACCTACCAAAATAGCGATGTCTTTGT
>CAXRDP010000006.1:0-12598 GCA_964229545.1 Flavobacteriaceae bacterium
GAAATAAGTATGTAAATTAACCTTAAAAATGATCTAGATAGTAACAAAACCAAAGCTGCAATCTTAGATGATTTCAAACCACAGATCACAAAATGACATCAAACGCAAGTGGTTTTTCTTGCTAATTCCATTTCCATTCTATTTGCTCTTCAACAACCTGCTGTACAACCTACTGCGACTTGGCTTTGGAGGGGATATGAAATTAATGCTCTACGGATTTGTGTGTGAAACAAACTTTAGTTCTAAAAGTGTATTGTTTTTGGTGTTGTTTGCATTGATAAAATTCTCATTTATTGGGTATGGTTATATACTCATACCAAATAAAAAAATAATTTCAGAGTTGTCTGTTGTTCTGATGCTTACAGAGAGTTTAAGTGTAATATCCTTTTTTTTAGATGTCGTTACAGACGGATTTATAAGATTTTTGTTTTTCCCCTCTACGCCAATCTATAGTTTAAGTTTACTGTTGTTTGGGAATAAAGTTGTCATTCCAATTTTCGTACTTCTCTTAACAGTTTTCTATATAAGAAGGTATCTAATGGAAAGAAATAAAACAGAAATAAAACAAATGGTTTCTCTACTGGCTGTGAATGTCCTGGCGAGTTGTGTAATTATTTACCTATTGTTTAGGTGGTAAGTAAGCACGTACTGTGGGCTAATTTTTTAGTTCCTCCACATACGCTGTAAGCAACGTCCCATATCTTGTAGCAGCGACTTCGGGAGTCATAGACTTGGCAATCGTATCGAGTAGGGCGGGTTGTATGTCGTTGAGTTCTGTCAGGGCCAAGTAGGGCGCCAGCACACTTTGACTGTTGTTGACTGCAAAATTAACGGTAAACAAGATTCTTCGTTTGGCCAAGCTTTCCGACTGTTGTTCCAAAAGCGATAAGCTGTCAGCATTGTTGCTTTGTTGGGCACGAAAATATTGGGCAATCAAATCGAGTTCTTCTTCGTTGAATCGCTTGGCGATCCGCAGATAAGAGTCGTGCAAATCGTGGGTATTAGAACCGGTAACCACCGCATCGGTAGCAAACCTCTCCAGACTGGTGTTGATTGTAACAGTACCGTAGTCTCCAAAAAACGGGATGCGGTTGTCTTCTGGATTGCCACCTTTTTTGTCGAGCACCAAATAAAACAACTCGGGGTGGTCTAGGTTGGCAGCCAAAGACACTGTTTCCTCTCGGCTTACTTGCGCCGAATCTACAGCCACCAATACAGAGTCTTGGACTTTTTCAAGATAAAGGGTTCCCTTTTTGAGTGCTGCGACCGAGACGCTTACTGTCATATCGGGTTCAGGTGATGTACAAGCAGTCATCACTATCAGACTCAAAGCAACAAATATCAATTTTTTCATCTCTACAAAGATGCAGTTTTTAGGTCGAATCCAAAACTTTTCTAAAGGTCAAATTGATGCGTGGATCGACTTGTTTTTTGGTTTTTGGAATTTGGTGTAGCCAGTGGTGCTGGGTGGTGCCTGACATGATTAGCAAACTGCCACTTTCTAGTAGTAATTGGTGTTTGAGGCTTTTGTCATGGCGGTGTTTGAGGTGAAACTTGCGCGGAGCGCCCAAACTCACAGAGGCAATTACCGGATTTTGACCTAACTCTTTTTCGTTATCCGCATGCCATCCGTTGCTGTCATTTCCGTCTCTGTACAAATTGAGCAGCACAATGTTAAAATCAGCCGTATCTACTTGGGCAATACGCTTCAACAAATCGAGCATCTCTGGCATCATGGGCTTGGGATGCATTCGGATGTTGGAATAGCCATAGCTTTGATGGGTGGTGCCGTGTAGTGAGGTCAGTCGGGGTTGCATATAAGTTCTTCCAAACACTTTGATGGGGTCGTGTTGCCAAGGCACCTTTTGAAGAAACACCTCATAGAGATGTCGGGCCCATTCGGGTTCCAAAAAATGTGGGTACAGCCGTAAGTCTGCATCGGGCAGCTGTGGGGTTACACAGTGTTGTGGGGCGTCAACGCTCATTTCTTTTTGTAACGGTTGTCGGCATAGTGTCGATAAACGGTGTTTACAAACCCCAAGATCAGTCCCACACCCACCAAAATATAGACCATCGTAAAAATCTTTCCCGGCACTGTCTGGGGCGACAAATCGCCATAGCCAATGGTGGTCAGGGTGATGATGCTAAAGTATATGCTATCGAGCCACGACCAGCCTTCAACATAGTGATACACTACGGTGCCTATTGCCAGTACGGTATTTGTCGTAACCAAAAGCCCACGGTATTCCTTGTCTTTAAGGAAAGAAGAAATGGTTTTAAATAGTCCCATTGCAACAATTTCCCTAAAGATAAGGCTATTGTGAAGCATTCCCAAACACACTTCAATGTGTTTGTTTACTGTCTTATTGGATTTTAGCCAAGATATGCGCCAGTTTTTGGGGTGCAGAAAAATTGGGTGTATGGCTTGTGTCCAACACAAAAACCTTACGCACCTTTCCATTGTGCATACTGCGTTGCACTTCAATCGGAATGGCTTTGTCTTCGGTACATTCTATGTAGTATTTGGGGACCTTCCCAAACACTTCATCACTGACTTGGAGTTTGTAACCCAAGGGTGCTGCAGGTTCGGGAACTATGTGTGCGGCTGCTTTCTCAAACTGTGCCAACGGCACGTCGTGCGCAAAAGCTTGGTGTAGGGCTTCTTCTTTGACAAAGGCACGGGTTTGGTCTTCAGACAAATAAAAATTTTCCACAGCCTTAGACCCTTGTACCCCCTGAACAGCATCAAAGAAAGACACGCCAGCAGGCACCAAAAAGGCGGTCAGATAGACCAAACTGCTGATTTTTTCCGGCCTGAGTTCTGCCACGCGGCTAATGGTAATACCGTTAAAACTATGACCAACCAAAATGACTGGCTCTTGTTGCTGATCCAAGATGTCGAGCAGGGTGCTCACATAGTCGTCCATAGTGATGTTTTCAGCAGGGGTGGGGTCGTCGCCATGACCGGGTAGGTCGGGTGTGATGACGGTGTGACCGAGGTGGGTAAGGGACAAGGCTACTTGTTCCCACTGCCAGGCGCCCAGCCAAGCAGAATGTACCAATACATAGGTTGTTTTCATGGGGATTTCAGATTTTGGGGTTAATAAACTAGATGAGGAAAAGAGAATGGCCAATAGTAGTAGAGGAATTTTTTTCACGTGATAAGATTTAAGGTTCCTCAAATGTACGAAAAATAAAAAAGCCATCCGTGTGGGGATGGCTTTTTTAACATCTTATATGAAACTATTTAATCAGCTCATAACTTCTATTGATAAAGCTCGTCAGCGCCTCCCCTTTAAGCAGGTTCTGTGCCAATCGGGCCAAATCGAGTGACTGCTTTATCAGTCGCTCTTGCTTCTTTTGGGTTTTGGTATGAAGAATTTGCCCAATCAACTCGTGGTTGACATTGACAACCAAGTTGTACATTTCAGGAAATCCACCCCCAAACATACCACCACCGCCACCGGTTTGTTGCATCTCTTTCATACGACGCATAAACTCGGGTTGGGTAATAAGCAAAGGTGGCGCATCACTGGCCATAGGCTCGAGTTGAACCGTGTAGGAGGCTTTATCTACATGGCTTTCGATCAGTTCTTTGAGTTTGCCTTGCTCTTCTTCATTTAGTTTGGCCGTAGTGTTGTCTTCCTTGGCAATCAGTTTGTCAATATGGTCTGCATCTACGCGCGCGAAACTCACTTTTTCGTGCGTAGTTTCCAGTTTTTGGATCAAGTGGCCCACAATCGGAGAATCCAATAGCAATACCTTGTAGCCTTTGGCTTTGGCAGTTTTTATATAGGCGTGTTGGGCCTCTACATCAGAAGCATACAACAACACCAGCTTGTCGTCCTTGTCCGTTTGCAGGTCTTTGGTCTGTTCTTTGAGTTCATCAAAAGTCAAATAGGTTCCCTCTGTGGTGGGGAACAAATTAAAGTTTTGCGCTTTTTCAAAGAACTTGTCCTCAGACAGCATGCCGTATTCGATCACCACTTTGATATCGTTCCACTTTTGCTCGAAAGCTTCACGGTCTTTTTTGAATAGTGAATTGAGTTTGTCAGCAACTTTTCGGGTGATATAATTGCTGATTTTCTTAACGGCTCCATCGGCTTGCAGGTAACTGCGTGACACGTTGAGCGGAATGTCTGGTGAGTCTATCACCCCACGGAGCAAGGTTAAAAACTCAGGCACGATACCTTCCACATTGTCTGTGACAAACACCTGATTTTGATAGAGCTGAATGCGGTCTTTCTGTATGTTGAGGTCTTGTGAGATCTTTGGGAAATACAAGATACCTGTCAGATGAAAGGGGTAGTCAACATTGAGGTGAATATTGAAAAGTGGCTCTTCGAATTGCATGGGGTACAACTCCCGATAAAAACTCTTGTAGT
Source organism: Flavobacteriaceae bacterium (assembly GCA_964229545.1). Classification (GTDB taxonomy): domain Bacteria; phylum Bacteroidota; class Bacteroidia; order Flavobacteriales; family Flavobacteriaceae; genus UBA724. The sequence goes on from CAXRDP010000006.1 coordinate 4,386, forward strand.
CCGCATCTTCTAGCTCGGTGGGTTTTTTAATCCATGCAGGTTGTGGGTTGTTTATGATGTCATCTACAGTTTCCTTGACTTCCTTGGCATTCTCCCCTTCACCCTCAGTACGAGTTACCTCTTTGGTTCCCATTTTGATGGGGATGGGCATAAACTTATTATACTTTTCTAGTAGCGAACGCACACGCGAGGAATCCAAAAATTCCTTGGAATCTTTGTCTATATGCAAGATGATTTCGGTGCCTCGATCTGTTTTGTCATGCGGTTCGAGTGTGTATTCCGGAGATCCATCGCAACTCCAGTGTGCCGCAGCTGCGTCTGTGTAGGACTTGGTAATGATTTCTACTTTTTTGGCAACCATAAAAGCCGAATAGAACCCTAAACCGAAGTGCCCGATGATGCCACTGTCTTTGGCGGTGTCTTTGTATTGCTCCAAAAACTCTTCAGCTCCTGAGAATGCCACTTCGTTGATGTATTTGTTGACCTCGTCGGCTGTCATTCCAATCCCTTGGTCGATGATATGGAGTTTTTTTCCTTTTTCATCGATTTTGACCTCTATTTGTGGGTTTCCGTATGCTACTTTGGCTTCCCCGATTTGTGTGAGGTGTTTGAGTTTTAGGGTAGCATCGGTAGCGTTAGAAATTAACTCCCTGAGAAATATCTCGTGGTCGCTGTATAAAAACTTCTTGATTAGCGGAAAAATATTTTCTACCGCTACATTGATTTTTCCAGTCTGGCTCATTACTTAAAATTTTCCACTACCTAATCAAAAAAAATACCAATTTGAACTGCCTGACAAGATGACATTTTATTTTGTTTAATACTTTTTGTTTTTTATTAAACAATTTTTATATATTTGTAATGAAATAATGCTTTAAGCAATATAAATAATCGGGAAGAATTGCTATGAAACCTGAGCTCTAAGCATTATTCGAATACAGATTCTTGGTTTGTTTGTTTTTTTGGTTAAGTTGTTAAAGGTGCATCTCTAAGGTGCACCTTTTACTTTTCAGTTATTTTTTCTCTATTTTTAAAAAAAATTGACTTATGTATAAAGCGCGCATTACCGGATTGGGTAAATTTTTACCTGACAATGTTGTCACCAATGACGAACTTTCCAAACTTATGGAAACCAGTCATGACTGGATTGTAGAACGAACTGGTATCCATGAACGAAGGTTTGTGCCCAAAGATTCTGAGGAAGGCACTGCCACCATGGGGGTCAAAGCGGCCGAACAAGCCATTGCGCGCGCTGGAATTTCAAAAGATGATATAGATCTAATAGTATTCGCGACTTTGAGCCCTGACTATTATTTTCCTGGTTCGGGTGTGTTGCTCCAAGACTTGATGGGTATCGGCACTTGTCCGGCTTTGGACGTGCGCAACCAATGTTCAGGTTTTGTGTACGGTCTTTCCGTTGCAGACCAGTTTATTAAAACCGGCATGTACGAAAACGTACTTGTCGTAGGCTCTGAATATCACTCAGGCGGTTTGGACTTGACCACGCGTGGTCGTACGGTCTCTGTGATTTTTGGTGATGGAGCCGGTGCTGCGGTTGTCAGCCGAAGCAATGACCCTGACCATGGCATATTATCGACGCATTTGCACTCCGAAGGCAAGCATGCCAAGGAGTTGTCTATCATTGGGCCTAGTACCAAAAAATGGATACATGACGTTTTTGAGGATTACGATCCCAACGACATGGACTACCATCCTTATATGAACGGCCAATTGGTATTTAAAAATGCAGTGGTACGTTTTTCTGAGGTCATCCATGAGGCACTCAAAGCCAATGGATTACAGCCAACAGATATTGATATGCTTGTACCTCACCAAGCCAATTTGCGCATTGCGCAGTTTGTCCAAAAGAAATTTGGTCTAAGCGATGACCAAGTCTACAACAACATCATGCGTTATGGAAACACTACAGCAGCCTCCATCCCAATTGCCCTGTGTGAGGCCTGGGAAGAAGGCAAAATTAAGGAAGGAGACCACGTGATGTTGGCTGCTTTTGGAAGTGGATTCACTTGGGGCAGTGCACTGATGAAGTGGTAAGCTACCTACGACGTATAAGCCATAAACCTACCATTCCTAGAAATCCGTTGAGGGCAAGAACGAAAAACCCAAAATCAAAACCATAGGTGGTATGGGTCCATTGACTTATAAAATAACCTAATACTGGAGTTACAACTGCTACCCAAGGCACCCATTTGTCTTTGAGTTGTATCTTTGAGCCGATGCCAAACGTATAAAGCGCGAGTAAAGGTCCGTAAGTGTAGCCCGCAAATACAAACAACTTAGCGATGACACTTTCATCTGCAATCAGATAATTAAAGCCCAAGATGACAGCGATAAGCACCCCAGAAACCAGTAGGTGCACACGTTTTCGTGTTTGTTCTTGTTGGGCTTTTGGTAGCTTTTTTTCTATTTCTAACAAATCGATACTAACACTGGTGGTTAAGGAGGTCAAGGCACTGTCGGCACTACTATAGGCAGCGGCAATAAGCCCCAACAAAAAGACCAGAGCCAAGGTGATCCCAAAACCACCTTGAGTAGCGACGATGGGAAACAGTTGGTCTTTGTGGGCATCTATGCCGTTGGTAAATGCATAGGCAGTTAGCAACGCACCCAAACACAAAAACACAAAGTTTACAAGGGTCAACACGATCGTAAACCAAAACATATTTTTTTGGGCATCTTTCAGGCTTCGGCAACTCAAGTTTTTTTGCATCATATCTTGGTCCAAGCCGGTCATAACCACGGCGATGAGGGTTCCGGCAAAGAATTGTTTCCAAAAATAATAGGGGCTTTTAAAGTCATCAAAGAAAAAGATTTGGGTGGTTTTTTGTTCGCGAAGCCACAAGCCGATGTTGTCAATTTCCAAACTTGCACTCACATAGTATACCCCCAAGCCAAGTGCCAAAAGCATAAAACCCGTTTGAAGAACATCTGTCCATACGATGGTATTGATACCCGACCGATGGGTGTAGAGCCAAATAAAACACACGGTTACTATCACTGTAAACCAAAAAGGCACACCCATTTGGTCAAAAATCACCCATTGCAACACGCTAGCTACCAGATACAAACGAAAGCTCGCACCCACAATACGAGACAGTATGAAGAAAGAAGCCCCTGTTTTGTAGGTGTAATGCCCAAACCTAGTGGACAAATATGTATAGATGGAGGTAAGGTTGTAGCGATAATATATAGGCAATAACACCTGACCTATGATGAGATAACCCAGAATATAGCCCAATACCATTTGGAAATAGCTAAACTGTGAAGCCTCTACCCAGCCCGGTACTGAGATAAACGTGACCCCCGACAAGGAAGCCCCAATCATGCCAAAAGCTACCAAATACCACGGAGCCGATTTGTTAGCATTGAAGAAGGCACTGTTGTTTTGTGCGCCTTTGGTAAAACGTGCCACAAGCATCAACACAGCAAAGTATGCCAGTACAATCGCAATAAGAAGGGATCCGCTTATCATAATCTCTTGCCAAAGATATTATTATACTACATAGTGCCAAATCGTTACTTTTGCCACAATGGAATACGCTTCTAAATTGGTGGAACAAGCAGTCGAGGAAATTGCGCATCTCCCGGGAATCGGAAAACGAACTGCCATGCGCTTGGTATTGTTTTTGTTGCGCCAGCCCGAAACCACCAGTTTGGATTTGGCAGATGCCATTTCCAAACTAAGAACCCAGATTCAGTATTGCACTTCATGTTTTAACATTTCTGATCAACCCATTTGTTCCATTTGCGCCAACCCCAAACGCCATAAAGACATTGTCTGTGTGGTAGAGGATGTGCGCGATGTGATGGCGATAGAGAGCACAGGTCAGTTCAATGGCTTGTACCATGTGTTGGGTGGAAAAATATCTCCATTGGACGGTATTGGCCCACAAGAATTGGAAATCAACAGCTTGGTTGAAAAGGTAAAATCGGGTGCAATAAACGAGTTGATTTTGGCGTTAAGCAGTACAATGGAAGGCGATACCACCAACTACTATATCTACAAACAAGTAAGCCCCTACGACGTTTCAGTAACTACCATAGCAAGAGGCGTGGCTGTGGGGGATGAATTGGAATACGCCGATGAAGTTTCGCTTGGGCGAAGCATTGTTAAACGTATTCCGTTCGATGGCACAATCTAGCAACCCTACAGTAGAACTTTCCGTAGTAATTCTCAATTACAACGTGAAACACTTTCTAAACCTTTGTTTGGAGAGTGTCGTTGAGGCAACCCAAAACATAAAAGCAGAAATCATTGTGGTGGACAATGACTCTCGTGATGGAAGTGTGGCTATGGTTGCCCAAAAGTTCCCACAAGTGCGTTGTATAGCCAATAAGGAAAACTTTGGTTTCTCGAAGGGCAACAACATGGGGGTAAAGCATGCCCAAGGTAAATACATATGCATTCTGAACCCTGACACAGTGGTTTCTGAGACCACATTCGAATCCTTGTTGGATTTCTGCAAACAAAATGACAATGTAGGTGTAGTAGGGCCCAAGTTGGTTGATGGTTCCGGGTTGTTTTTGAAAGAGTGCAAAAGAGGCAAGCCCACCCCATGGAATGCTTTTACCAAAATTACGGGTTTGTATAAGCTGTCATCTAGATGGTTTGGCGCGTATTACAACATGAAGTTGGATCAAGACAGCACAGGAAAAACTGCGGCTGTGGTAGGTGCTTTTATGCTGCTAAAAAAATCCATTTATAACGAAATAGGCGGGTTTGACGAAAGTTTTTTCATGTATTTTGAGGACGATGATTTCTGTTACCGCATAGCCCGCTTGGGTTACCAGAATTATTATGTGCCTACGACTACATGCATTCATTTTAAGGGGGAAAGCACCCTTAGAGACAAGCAGTTTCAAATGCGTTTTCAAGCAGGGATCAACCAATTCTATCAAAAACATTTTCCAAATACTCCCTTTTTCAGATTGTGGTTGCGGCTGAGCTCCACTATATTCTCGTTGATAAAACGCTTTGCAAAGCCTCCCAAGCCTTTTACTGAAGAAGAAAGCAAGGGAAGTATCTTAATAAGCAGAGATGCCAAGCTGCAAGAAGCACTGCAAGCGCAAACCGCAAATTCCACCACCCTTTGTCCAGGAATGTTGCATGTGTTACAATTACAAAACCCTCCTTCCAAAATCTTTTTTGATACTGGGGCCCTTCGCTACGATGAGGTCATCAACTTTATGGAAACACACAGCAAAACCTTTGATTATACATTTATAACCAAAGACCACAGTGTGGGTGTTGGCAGTGCAAGCCCACTTTCGCGTGGCCATGCCTTGGAGTTGGATTATAAAGCTGAAACGGCGGTCACGCACTTGGTTTAAATTCGTAATTTTGCAGTATGGCGCAGTACAAATTATGCTTACCTGCTATGGGCGAAAGTGTCAACGAAGCTACCATAACACAATGGCTCAAAAACGAGGGAGACCCCATTTCCGCTGATGAGGCCGTAGTCGAAGTGGCTACGGACAAGGTTGACACCGAAGTTCCTAGTGAGATTTCAGGAGTCCTTGTCAAAAAATTGGTCCAAGAAAACGAAGTGGTGGCTGTTGGAAGCCCTATGGCACTTATCGAAACTGATGAAGATATTGACCTAGAAGACACAGATATTGTGCATGAATCACCAATCGCTGAGGAGGAAGCACAGGCCTCTGAGGAAGCTACTGCCCTAATGTCTCAGGCCACAGAGGTGGTTTCTGGACCCCAAACGCCAACCCATAAAGGGGAAACCTATTATTCTCCCTTGGTCAAAAGCATTGCCAAGGAAGAAGGTATTAGCGATGCCGAACTTTCGGGGATTGCTGGAACCGGTAAGTCGGGAAGGGTCACCAAAAAAGACATTTTGGCCTACATAGAAAACCGCAGTGTCTCCAAGCCAGTATCAACACCTCCGGTTCCTACACCCGTTTCTTTTTCTGGCGCTTCTCAGGTTACTGAAATGACTCGTATGGAACAGCTTATTGCAGACCATATGCACAAAAGTCTTCAGACGGCCGCCCATGTCCAATCCTTTATTGAAGTAGATGTTACAGCCTTGTGGGATTGGCGCGAGCGTGTCAAGCAGGCTTTTCTGCAAAGGCAAGGTGAAAAATTGACTTTTACGCCGATTTTTATGATGCTTACCGCGCAGGCATTGCGTGATTTTCCCTTGTTGAACGCTTCTGTGGAAGGGAATAAAATCATCCAAAAGAAAAACATCAACTTGGGTATGGCCACGGCATTGCCCGATGGGAACCTAATTGTGCCAGTCATCAAAGATGCAGATCAGTTGAGCCTGATTGGTTTTGCTAAAAAAGTAAATGACTTAGCTGTCAGGGCACGAAAAGGCAGTCTGCTGCCCGATGATGTTCAAAACGGTACCTACACAGTTACCAACATCGGTATGTTTGACAGTTTGATGGGCACGCCTATTATCAACCAACCCCAAGTGGGTATCTTGGCTTTGGGGGCTATTAGAAAAGTTCCTGCCGTTGTAGAGACTGAACAAGGCGACTTTATCGGCATACGAAGAAAAATGATCATATCTCACAGCTATGACCACCGGATCATCAACGGCGCTATGGGCGGGTTGTTTATCAAAAAGATGAAAGAACTCATAGAAAACTGGGACACCCATCAAACCATCTGATTATGGAACTCGATCTCAAACGCCCCATTTGTTTTTTTGACTTAGAGACCACAGGGGTTCAAATTGCAAAAGATAGGATTGTCGAGATTTCCATTTTGAAAGTCTTTCCCGATCACACCAAAAAATCACAGACTTGGCTGGTCAACCCCGAAAGACCCATTCCGCCAGAGACTACTGCTGTGCATGGGATCAGTGACGAAATGGTGGCCAACGCGCCGACTTTTAAATTGTTGGCCAAAGAAATTTACAGTTGGGTACAAGGAGCCGATTTGGCAGGCTATAATTCTGACCGTTTTGACATTCCACTTCTGGCGGAAGAAATGTTGCGTGCCGGTGTTGATGTAGATTTTAAAAAACAACACACCGTTGATGTGCAAACCATTTTTCACAAAATGGAACAACGCACTCTCTCTGCAGCCTATAAGTTTTACTGCGGAAAAGAACTCGAGAATGCCCACAGTGCCACCGCCGATACCCAAGCCACCTACGAGGTGTTAAAGGCCCAGATTGCGCAATATGGTGATTTGGAAAACGATGTAGAAAAGCTCAGTGCTTTTACCACTCGGCACACCAGCCTTGATTTTGCAGGTTACATCCGAGTAAACAAAGACAATGAACCCTGTTTTGGTTTTGGCAAGCACAAAGGCAAGACGGTTGCTGCGGTATTAGAGCAAGAACCCGGATATTTTGGTTGGTTGTTAGAAGCAGACTTTCCGCTTTACACCAAAAAAGTGTTGACCGCTTTGCGATTGGAAAAATTTAACAACGGATAGGGATGAAGCTGATTTGTGTAGGCCGTAATTACAGTGATCATATCCAAGAGCTCAACAACGCACGCCCCGACGCACCTGTTATTTTTATGAAGCCTGACTCCGCTTTGGCACAAACAGGACAGCCCTTTTTTATTCCTGATTTCTCGAATGACATCCATTACGAAGTTGAAATCTTAGTACGTATCAACCGCATTGGAAAGCATATACAAACCCAATTTGCTCATAAATACTATGACGAGATAGGGCTGGGCTTGGATTTTACGGCCAGAGATTTGCAATTAGAGCTTAAAAGCAAGGGTTTGCCGTGGGAAAAAGCCAAGGGTTTTGATGGTTCGGCACGTATAGGAAAATGGTTTTCTAAGAAAGAATTTGACAACATCAACGACATCCGTTTCAGCCTGAAAAAAAATGATGAAGTGGTTCAGGAAGGCACAACCGCCCAGATGATATGGTCTATTGACGAACTGATAAGCCATATTTCTGAATTCTTTACCCTAAAAATCGGAGATGTAATTTTTACTGGCACGCCGGCAGGCGTGGGGCCTGTTAAAACCGGAGACCGTTTGGAGGGCTATGTGGAGGGACAATCAGCCTTGACTGTGAACATCAAATAATGCAGGCAGAAATCATTACCATAGGAGACGAAATTCTAATCGGTCAGGTAATCGACTCTAACTCGGCTTACATAGCCAAAAAACTCAATAGTATAGGGATAGAAATTGCCCAAATCAGGTCCATCTCTGACAAAGAGGACGCTATTTTGGAAGCATTGGGGTCAGCTCAA
>CAXRDP010000007.1:0-16542 GCA_964229545.1 Flavobacteriaceae bacterium
GCTAGGATTAGCAGATATTTCATGTTTTTAAAAATAGTGATTTTAACCACCATATGAAATACTTAACAAAATAATAATGATTGTGATTTTAAAACTTTGAAAAAAGCCGAAAAAATTCATGAGAGAGACGCACCATGTTAAGGGTGAAGTGGAGCCTCTTGTTTTAACGTATGCTGTTTTAAAGGCTCCTGAGTTAAATAACCCACTCGATCCAAATAGTGGAGAGACAGGAAACACTCTTTACGGAATTACAGAAATATACAATGGTCCTGAAGGTGCCATGGCACACATGGAATTGGGTCAGCAAAGAGAACAGATGTTTTCAGAGTTAGTAGCATTAACAAATGAATATTGTATTTCTGGAATTCTTGGAGCTCCAGTTATTGCAGCAATGTTTGATTAATTAATTTTATCAAGAGTTTGTATCTAACACCACATTTTAACAGAGTTAAATAATAAAAGTCCGATTAGGCACCCTCGCTTTAGAAAGAAGCTTCTTGATCAAATAGATTGTTAACTTAAAATCTTTAGGAGTAAAAGCTATGTTCGATATTTCAAAAGAGTTTACTACAAAGCCAAGACCAAGTGCACACAGTGCTTGGTCTTTTTTTATGCTTCGAATGCAAACTAGTTTAAAATGAGAAAGTAAAAAAAGAACTGTTTTCGGCGAAGGCGAAAACTTGGTCTGTGTTATTGTGCAAGCATCCCCACTCTGGTCCAACTAGCAAAGCGAGTTACTCCAGCTCCCGCTACAAAGCCAAGACCAATTGCACACAGTACTCGTTCTATTTTTGTGCTTCGAAAACAAGTCAAACGACTTCATTCAAAATTTGAAACTCATAATCTAAAATTTTATTTATACCTAATAATATTGAGTTAATAGCGGTTTTTGGAATTTTATTGAAACTATAGCCCTACATTCGCGCCCATGACATTTTCCAAACTGGAGATTATCTCTCCAATTCTAAAGGCTATTGATGAGCAGGGATACACAACTCCAACGCCAATTCAAACCCAAGCCATACCAATACTTTTAAAGGGCAGTGATTTACTCGGATGCGCTCAAACAGGAACTGGCAAAACAGCCGCATTTTCGATTCCTCTTTTACAACGACTTTTTTTGACCCGTTCAAATAAAAAGAAGAAAGGAAGAAGGGTTCTAAAAGCCCTAATTGTTTCTCCAACTAGAGAACTTGCTTTGCAGATTTTCGATAATATTAACAATTACTCAAAATATACGGGAATTAAAAGCGTTGTGATTTTTGGTGGTGTTAGTCAACACAAACAAACAAGTGCCCTCAAAAATGGTGCGGATATTTTGGTGGCCACACCTGGTCGTCTTATCGATCTCATGGGTCAAGGCTTTATTCATCTGAACAACATAGAATACTTTGTGTTGGATGAAGCAGACCAGATGCTTGACATGGGCTTTATTCATGACATAAAAAAAATCATTGCGAAGCTTCCCAAAAAAAGACAGTCTTTGTTTTTTTCAGCAACGATGCCAGAAGCAATAATAGAATTGTCAGATCAGATATTGGGCAATCCAAAACGTGTGACTATTGCACCTGAACAGACTACTGCGGAAAAAGTTTCACAGTCTTTGTATTATGTAAGCAAACCAGATAAAGGAGAGTTGCTAAAATATGTAATCAATAAAAAAAGAAGTGGTTCAATTTTAGTATTCTCTCGTACCAAGCATGGTGCAGATAAAATTGTGAGGTCTTTACAGAAATCAAATATTAAGTCGGAAGCCATTCATGGAAACAAATCTCAAAACGCAAGACAAAAGACTTTACTCCGCTTTAAACAAAATAAATTTTCTGTACTAGTCGCAACAGATATCGCAGCACGTGGAATTGATGTGAGTAAATTGTCTTTGGTTATCAATTATGATTTGCCTAATGTACCGGAAACCTACGTGCATCGTATTGGACGCACAGGCCGTGCACAAGAAATTGGAGAAGCGATAACGTTTTGTTCAAATGGAGAAAAGAGTTATTTACGAGATATTCAAAAGTTGATTAATCAAAAAATCCCAGTCATTTATGACCATCCTTTTCACGTTCAAAAAGATGCAGTTTTACTTGAGGAAAAAAAGCACGATAAAGACGAAAATAAATCGAGAAGCGCTTCTTTTAGACCAAAGACGGCAAAAAAAAGAGGGGAATCCTTAAAAGGGAAGTTTAAAAAGGACTTAACAAACAAATCTAACCTTAAGAAGAGTTTTAAAAGAAAAAAAAGATAATATGTATTATACTGGTAACCTTCTCAAACTTTCTAAATAATAAAAATGTAGGTTTAGAAAACCTGTCAATAGGGACTACAAAGCCAAGACCAAGTGCACAAAGTGCTTGGTCTTTTTTTATGGTTCGAGTGCAACCTAGTTTGTAGTGAGAAAGCAGTGATTAAGACCGGCTTAGTTTAAAGGGGGTATAAATCCATGAATTGGACACCATTGAAAACAAACCCACCCATTAAGGAATATATGTTTCAGAAAGTTTTCGGGTTTGGCACCCTAATTGACCTTAACCACTTTTTTGATTTGAGGAGCGTATTTCTTGATGGTAGTTTCCACACCCAACTGTAAAGTCATCTGGTTGACAGAACAGGCGATGCAATTGCCTTGAAGCTCCACGATTACTGTGTCACCTTCGATAGCAACCAGCGAAATATCTCCGCCATCATTCACCAAAAAAGGACGAATTTCATCTAGGGCTTTTTCTACAAGTTGTTCCAGTTCGGCCATAGTTTTTAGGATTTTTGAACGGCAGCACAGCCTGCCATAGTGGTTATTTTAATCGCCTCTGTAGGAGGAAGTTCTTCATTCCGTTTGACAAGTTCGCTAACGAGATTGCGCGTTACTTCAACAAACTGCTCAGCCACAGGACTGTTTTCCTGCAATACAGCTGGTCTACCTACATCGCCTGCCTCGCGTACGCTTTGTACCAAAGGAAGTGCTCCCAAAAAGGGAACCTCCAAATCGGTCGCCAAATATTTTGCACCGCCTTTTCCAAAGATATAATATTTGTTGTCTGGTAATTCTTCAGGAGTAAAGTAGGCCATGTTCTCAATAATTCCCAAAACAGGTACTTGTATGCTGTCTTGTTGAAACATTGCAACCCCTTTTTTGGCATCGGCCAGAGCCACGGCTTGAGGCGTACTCACAACCGCCGCTCCTGTGATGGGCAACGACTGCATAATGCTCAAATGGATATCTCCGGTTCCCGGTGGCAAATCAATCAGTAAAAAATCTAATGTGCCCCAATCGGCATCAAAAATCATCTGATTAAGGGCTTTGGCAGCCATCGGACCCCGCCAAATTACCGCTTGATCAGGCTCGGTAAAAAACCCTATCGATAGCAACTTGATTCCATAATTGGAAACAGGTTTCATCTTAGACTTCCCATCTACCGTAACAGCCAAGGGGCGCTCATAAGCCACATCGAACATCATGGGCATGGAAGGCCCGTAAATATCTGCGTCTAATATTCCTACCTTAAAACCCATTTCTGCTAAGGTAATGGCCAAATTCGCAGTCACAGTCGATTTGCCAACACCGCCTTTGCCAGAAGCCACCGCTACGATGTTCTGAATACCAGGAATGGACTTCCCTTTGATGGGAGCGGCAACTTTGGGAGGGGCAGCTAATTTGCTGTTTACCTGAATTTTCAACTGCGCACCAAAACGTTCTTGAATAGCCTCCACCACGACTGCCTCAGTTTTTTTGCGCGCTTGCAAACTAGGGCTAGGAAGGGTCAGGTCGATGATGAGTTCTTCACCAAAAACTTGAAGGTTGGTAAGTCCGCCTATGGCTCCCAGTGTCTGGTCTGTGCCGTGGACGGTAAGCTGGTTGATGAGTTCTTCGATTTCGGGCTTGCGCACAATGTTTTCTTTAAAATGATTCTAAATTGCAAATATAGGGCATCTGCACCAACCTACACAGCATCAGCAGGTTTCCAAAAAACAGTTTCAAAATCTACAATTTGATCATTGACAATCCGATGACCTTCTTGTTCTAACAGTTGTTGCATGACCCTTGGCCCACCAAAATGATGCTTTCCGGTCAGCATTCCTGTTCTATTGACCACCCGATGGGCAGGCACTTCGGGGCGTGTATGGGCAGCATTCATGGCCCAGCCTACCATCCGCGCAGATCTTCGTGTTCCAAGATATTCAGCGATGGCACCATAGGTGCTCACACGGCCTTCAGGTATCTGCCGAACCACTTCGTATACACGCAAAAAGAAATCTGAAGAAGTGCTATGAGGCATTAAAAGAAAATTTTAGGTAAGTAATGGGGATGTCTTGGGACAAATACATGGCTTCATAAAAAGTTTGAATGTCAATGACTTCTTTGGGGGCGTGTACATATTTGTACACATCGTGATGTGCCATAATGGGACGAATGCCCAAACCTTGAAGCACGCCCAAAGTGTAACCATGTAAAAAAGACGAATCTGTTTTGAGATGCACCACGCCTTCTTGTCGAAGTATGTTTTTGTATTTGGTTAAAAAATCAGGGTTTGTCAGTCGGTGTTTGGTACGCTTGTACTTGAGTTGAGGGTCAGGAAAAGTGAGCCATATTTCAGAAACTTCTTCAACGCCAAAAACATGTTCTATAAGCTCTATTTGTGTACGGACAAAAGCCACATTGGGCAGATTTTCTTCAACAGCGGTCTTGGCGCCTCTCCAAAATCGTGCGCCTTTGATGTCGATTCCTATAAAATTAAACTCTGGGTGGGCTTTCGCCAAGGCTACCGTATATTCTCCTTTACCGCACCCAAGCTCTACGACCAAAGGGTTGTCATTGCCAAAAAATGTGTTCCATTGGCCCTTAAGCTCAAAAGTATTTGCAATCAATGCTTCGCGTGTGGGCTGTAGCACATTGGCAAAAGTCTCGTTCTCTCTAAATCGCTTGAGTTTGTTTTTACTGCCCATGGGATATGAATTAATCTGCTTGGCTTTGTAAAAGAGCCGCTTTTTTCAACGTAAAGGAAAATTGGGATCCAATCTGTGGTTGGCTTTCCACAAAAATCTCCTCCTGGTGGGCTTCGATGATATGCTTTACGATAGAAAGCCCCAAACCAGAACCGCCCTCTTTACGGCTCCCACTTTTGTCCACCCTATAAAAACGCTCAAAAAGTCGGGGGATGTGTATTTTCTCAATCCCGTCTCCATTGTCAGCAATGCGCACAATGATACGGTTGTGGTCATAGGTTTCAATTCGAATTTCCGTGGTCCCTTTAACCTTTCCATATTTTATGGAATTCACTACCAAATTGGTCAATACCTGTTGGATACGCTCCTGGTCGGCATAAACCTCAATAGGTTTTGTGTATTCTCTGTCGAACTCTAAAGAAATTTTTGATTTTTGGGCACGCATCTCCAACAATTCAAATACGTTTTTTATCAATGCTATAATGTCAAAATAGCTTTCCTCCAAAGCTGTGTTTCCGGTCTCCAATTGGGTCAATAGATCCAAATCTTTGACGATATAATTGAGGCGTTCCACCCCTTTATTGGCACGGTTTAGGTATTTTTTGTTGATGTTCTTGTCTTCCAAAGCACCATCGAGGAGGGTCAAAATATAGCCTTGCACAGTAAATAGCGGTGTTTTCAACTCATGGGCCACATTCCCTAAAAATTCCTTTCTAAAAGCGTCCAAGTCTTTTAAGCTGTCGATTTCTAACTTCCTTTTGGCGACCACATCTTTTACTTCTGCAACCAAATCTTCCATATCCATGGTTTCTTCTTTGGGCACATACGGATTGTCTGGCACCATATTGTTATATAAGCGGGTAAGCTGATGATAGATAGCGCGTTGTATAGTTCTGCCTAAAATAAAATACCCGACGAGCCCCATCAATAGGGCTACACCCAAACAAACCCATAAAAAATGGGTTTCAATATGAGAAAACCCAAGAGCATACCCAAAAACAACAGCATTGGAAATAAGGCTCAAGAAAAATATAAGTAATGCGCAAACAAAAGATAAGGTTTTAGAAGAATAAGTACGCTTTGCCATAGAATTTAGACTACATACTTATACCCCACTCCTTTAACAGTCTTAAAGTGTCGATCGCCAATTTTTTCACGCAATTTTCGGATGTGCACATCAATGGTGCGGCCGCCAACAATCACCTCGTTACCCCACACTCGGTCTAAAATAACTTCGCGCTCAAAAACTTTGTTGGGCTTGCTAGCCAACAAAGCCAACAACTCAAATTCTTTTCTAGGCAACAACTTTTCAGAACCATCATATACAATTTTGTATTCCTCACGATTGATGACCAAATCCCCGGCTTGGATAACATCTGCGTGCTCATTTCCTTTTTTTACACGACGCAACAAAGATTTCACTTTACTGACCAATACTTTAGGCTTGACGGGTTTGGTGATATAATCATCAGCACCTGCCTCCAAACCGGCCACTTGTGAATAATCCTCACTTCGTGCCGTCAAAAAGACAACAATCATCTCATTGAGTTGAGGTATTTTTCGCAATTGCTCACAAGCTTCTATACCATCCATCTCGGGCATCATCACATCGAGAAGAGTGAGCTGTGGTAGGTGTTTTTTGGCTTTGGAGAGCGCTTCTACTCCATTTTTGGCAGTAAACACTTGATAGCCTTCGTTGGTCAAATTGTAACTGACGATTTCCAAGATGTCTGGCTCGTCGTCAACCAGTAAGATTTTGATGTCTTTTTTTTTCATTGGCCTTCAAATTTCAAATGTAACCAAATTTTTTTGGCGTATCGAGACCGAAACAATTTTTTAACCCTAAAAACACACTCAATTAACACAGATGTTGTTACTTTTGGTGATGTGCATTTTTACAATCCAAACCGTAATTTTGACGTTCAAGCTCTTGTCCTTTTTCGGGAGCAGTTTGAGCAAAACCCCACCTACCGTTCCTTTTGTGACTTGCTAAATAAGACACCGGCCGAAACAGAAAGCATTTCCAAAATTCCTTTTTTACCCATCTCTTTTTTTAAAACCCACCAAGTCACTACTGGCTCAAAAGAACATACCCATGCTTTTGTGAGCAGCGGTACGGGTGGCAATCAAAGCACGCATTATGTGCAAGACATTGGGTTGTATGAGGAAAGTTTTCTCACTGCTTTTGAACAATTTTATGGCTCGGCTGACCAATATGCTGTCATTGGACTCTTACCGGGCTATTTAGAAAGGCCTGATTCGTCATTGATTTATATGGTACAACGGTTAATCGAATCCTCTAATAATAGTGACAGTGGATTTTATTTAGACCAGCACAAAGAATTGCATGACGTGCTTTTGGAGCGAGAGGCCGCAAACAAAAAAACCCTCCTCATTGGGGTAAGCTTTGCTTTACTGGATTTTGCAGATGCCTACCCTTGCCAAGTCCCCTCCACAATAGTGATGGAAACAGGGGGTATGAAAGGGCGAAGAAAAGAACTTCTCAGAGAAGAACTACATACAATACTAAAACAAAGACTGGGTGTAGACCAAATACACTCCGAATATGGCATGACCGAATTGTTATCCCAAGCCTACGCGCCCAAAAATGGGGTGTTCTTCCCCCCGCCATGGATGCGTGTGTTGGTTCGCAATCCCCATGACCCGTTCGATGTGAAACAAAATGGAAAAGGCTGTTTGAATATCATAGATTTGGCCAATCGTAATTCATGTGCATTTATCGCAACAGACGATTTAGGCGAAGTTCATGCTGATGGCAGCTTTGAAGTGCTAGGCCGTTATGATGCCGCTGATGTGCGCGGTTGCAACCTGATGGTCAGTTAAAAATCACCAAGAAGTAACTTTTCTTACCCCTTTGTAGTAACAAATATTTATCGCAAATAAGATCTGAAGAAGTAGCCACAAACGCATCATCTATCTTCTCTTTGTTGACAGAAATAGAGCGTTCTTGCAAAGCACGACGCGCAGCTCCGTTAGAAGCTAAAAATCCGGTAGCACCTGCCAGCAAATTGATTATAGAAATACCTTGATCCAAGTCAGCACGCTCTAGAGTCGCCTGAGGGACACCTGCGAACACATCGAGTAGGGTTTGCTCGTCCAAAGTTTTAAGCGCATCCGACGTGGCATTCCCAAAAAGAATTTGCGCCGCCTGAACAGCATTTGCGCGGTCTTCCTCAGAGTGCACCATACGGGTGACCTCATCAGCCAAAGTACGTTGTAACAGCCTTTGGTGTGGGGCTTCATTGTGAGATTTAATTACATCTTGAATCTCACTTTGATCAAGAAAAGTAAATATTTTGATGTAGCGCTCCGCATCCTCATCAGAGGTGTTGAGCCAGTATTGATAAAAGCTGTAAGGAGAAGTTTTTTGTTTGTCCAACCACACATTGCCCCCTTCAGATTTTCCAAACTTGGTGCCATCGGCTTTGGTAATCAAAGGGCAGGTAATGGCATAAGCTTTACCGGAAAGTTTTCTGCGAATCAACTCAGTCCCTGTGGTGATGTTCCCCCATTGATCGCTCCCCCCCATTTGCAACACACAGTTGTGATGTTCATAGAGATGAAGAAAGTCATAACCTTGAATAAGTTGGTAGGTGAATTCCGTGAATGACATCCCCTCTTTGGCATCGGCACCCAAGCGTTTCTTAACAGAATCTTTGGCCATCATGTAGTTTACTGTCAGGTGCTTGCCTATATCACGAGCAAAATCGATTAGCGAAAAGCGAGACATCCAGTCGTAGTTGTTGACCAAAACTGCTGCGTTTGCTTTGTCGCTGTCAAAATCCAAAAACCTGCCCAATTGGGTTTTGAGTGCAGTAACATTTCTATCCAAGGTTTCCCCATCGAGTAGGTTGCGCTCAGCCGATTTTCCAGATGGATCGCCAATCATTCCCGTGGCACCGCCTACCAATGCAATTGGTTTGTGACCCGCTCTTTGGAAGTGCATTAAAATCATGATTTGGACAAGGCTGCCGATGTGCAAGGAATCTGCGGTAGGGTCAAATCCGATATAGCCGGCAGTTGCGCCTTCAGAAAGCACCTTGTCAGTGTCAGGCATTATGTCGTGGATCATACCACGCCATTTCAGTTCTTCAACAAAATTTTCGACCATTGAATGATATTAATTACAAATATAACGCACCCATCACAAAAGACTGAACCGTACTCAATTTTACAAACTAATTTCTTATTTCATTGGGTTTTTTAATGGAACGTAATTGCACTTTAGCTGTGTCTAATTTTTGGATTTTTTTACTTCCCATTAAACTGTCTTTTTGAGATTCCAACAATACCTCGGCACGCTCGACTATGCGAAGATATAGTTTTGGGTGTGCCGCATAGTAAGCATTGCTGAGTGCAAATTGCAGACTGTCTACACCGTGAAAATCAAAAAAGGTGGAATTGACACCTATGACTTCTTTACCATCTGAGGGACGAAAACCAAGACTGGCGTTGATGACAGACAGCTCATAGAGGAGTACTGCCATTTTTTCTTCTCCAATGAGGTTGTCGGGCTTGTTAGCCGCATTGGGATTGCACGCTACCAATAAAAATAATAATATGACTACAACTGGTTTCATCGCTTAAAGAGGGCTGGCATCGCTGCTTTTTGATTAGAGAATTGTCCGTTTTCATAGGCCAGATGTCCATTGACAAAGGTATGGGTCACTTGGGCCTGAAATGTTTGTCCCTCCAACGGAGACCAACCACATTTGTAAAGCAAATTGTCTTTGTGCACCGTATAAGGGGCATTCAAATCCACCAATACCAAATCGGCATAGCAACCCTCTCGTACATATCCACGGCGGTCGATATCAAAAAGTTGTGCAGGGTTGTGGCACATTTTTTCTACAATTTTTTCCAGAGAAATCTTGCCCTGAAGGTGGCATTCCATCAATACAGAAAGGGCATGTTGCACCATTGGACCACCAGAGGGTGCTTTGGTGTAGACATTTTCTTTTTCTGCCAGTGTGTGAGGCGCATGATCGGTAGCGATCAAATCGATGCGATCATCCAACAGGGCCGCCCAAAGCCCTTCCCTGTCTGCTTGGGATTTGACCGCAGGGTTCCATTTGATCAGACTGCCTTTCTCAGCATAATCAGTATCGCTAAACCAAAGGTGATGGATACACACCTCGGCTGTAATCTTTTTTTCTGCCAAAGGTTTACTTTCAAACAAAGAGGTTTCCTTGGCGGTAGAAAGATGAAAGACATGCAGTCGAGCGCCTGTCTCTTTGGCCAATGCAATCGCTGTGGAGGACGATTTATAACATGCTTCTTCCGATCGAATGATGGGGTGACACGCTATTGGAATGTCTTCTCCATACTGGGCAATGTGAGCAGACAAATTGGCTTTGATCGTAGCCTCATCTTCGCAATGCACGGAAATCGGCAGGGCGGTGTTTGAAAAAATCTTTCGCAACACCTCAGGGTTGTCCACCAACATATTGCCAGTAGAAGAACCCAAAAACAGTTTGATTCCCGGAACTTGTTTGCCATCGACAGCCAAGATGTCTTCTAAGTTGTCATTGGTGCCCCCAAACATAAACCCATAGTTGACCCAAGAGGTACGCCGAGCGATGTCTAATTTGTCATCCATCATGGCTTGAGTGGTGGTTTGAGGTTGGGTGTTGGGCATTTCAAAAAAAGTGGTAATCCCTCCGGCCAAAGCTGCCTTACTCTCTGTTTCTATAGTCGCTTTGTGCGTCAGTCCGGGTTCTCTAAAGTGCACTTGATCATCAATAAAACCTGGTAAAAGATATTTACCCGATGCATCTATTATAATATCTGCTTGGGCGTTGATTTTGGGTGCCAATTGAGTAATAAACCCATCTTTCAATAGGAGGTCCAGTTCTTCTATGTTGCCCTCATTGACAACTTGCGCTTTTTGGATTAAGGTTGTTTTGGGTTTAGTTGGCATACCAGCTTTTTATTTTCATCAAAATTATTCCAAAAATAGCTTCGCTTATAATCGATCGATTCATTTTTGAAACCCCACGGATACGGTCTGTAAAAACAATGGGGACTTCGACCAAACGAAAGCCTTTTTTCCAAGCTTTAAATTTCATTTCTATTTGAAAGGCATAGCCCGAAAATCGAACTTGATTCAAATCAATAGCCTTGAACACGGCTGATTTGTAACCCACAAAGCCCGCGGTGGTGTCTTTGATGGGCAAGGATGTAATCAGGCGCACATACAATGAGGCGCCATAAGACAACAAAATGCGTCCCAAAGGCCAATTGACTACTTGTATGCCTTTGACATAGCGAGAGCCTATTACAACTTCAGCTTGGCCTGCAGCTAGCACTTTGTAGAGCCTTTCCAAATCTTTGGGAGCATGCGAAAAATCGGCATCCATCTCGAAGATATAGGCATAATCACGTGCCATAGCCCATCGAAAACCATGCACATAGGCAGGTCCTAGTCCTTTTTTTTCTGCACGGTTTTCTAAAAATATCTGTTCAGGGTGTTTATTCATCATATCTGCTACGATAGCAGCAGTACCATCGGGTGAGGCATCATCGACCACCAAAACAGAGAAAGGATGCGTCAAATCCATCACTGCTGTGAGCATCTGGGCAATATTGTCTGCCTCGTTGTACGTGGGAATGATAACTAAACTCTTGTCCATATACGATGTACACAAAAGTAGATAAATCAAAACTGCTGTGCTAAAGATTGCATTTTATAATTTTGCCATATGAACGAAGTCCTTTTTCGCGAAACCAATTATCTCACATGGGAAATTGGACTGTTTTTTACGCTCATCCTACTGTTGGCACTAATCAAACAACTCAATTCGGATGCCTTCTATCGGGTCATTTATTTTTGGAGAACCGAATTTTATGCCTCCGAATCCTCACGAACCAAACTCAGCACCCTGAAATTTGAGGACGCTCTCGTCTTTTTATTTCGCGGATTGGTATTTGCAGCTTTCACTTACACTTTGCTTATTGATTGGGGATATGGAGCGCTGAAATGGGCTAACTACCCTGCGATATTTAGCGGATGGCTCACCTATAGCGCACTGCGAACATTTGTTGAATGGAGTATAGGGTTGGGATTTGGTGCTGAGTCAAGGATGTTGCACCTACAATTAAGAAGGGCAACGGTCAAAGCCAAATTGTCGTTTTTGTTGTCAATTTTGTTTGTCGTTGGAGTCTTTGGTTTGGGGCAGACGGGCCAACATTGGAATGTGATTCTGATTATTTATTCAATACTTTTTTTGTGGGCTTATCAGCGTATGGCCAAGCCCTATTTCAACCTCATCCGAGCCTATCTAGTCTATTTTATTTTATATATTTGCACCTTCGAAATCGCCCCTTTGTGGCTGATCGTTAAGTACCTAAAGGTTTAAATTGTAAAGACCACTATGAAAGTAAAAACGATTCTTGTTTCACAACCCGAGCCTGCTGTTGAAAATTCTCCATACGGCCAGCTTATTGAAAAGCGAAAAGTTGCTATCGATTTTAGACCTTTTATACACGTGGAAGGCGTGCCTGCTCGTGAGGTCAGACAACAAAAAATTGACTTGAGCAAGTTTACGGCCATCATTTTGACCAGCCGTAATGCCGTGGATCATTTTTTTAGATTGGCTGAAGAAATGAGATATCCCATCCCTAGCACCCTAAAATATTTTTGTCAATCAGAAGCGGTAGCCTTCTACCTTCAAAAATATGTGGTGTATCGCAAGCGAAAAATCTATGTGGGTAACCGCACTTTTGATGATCTCTCAGAACTTATAGGAAAGTACAAAAATGAGAGTTACCTATTCCCTTGCTCGGATGTGGTTAAACCCATCATTCCTGAAAAACTTAACAGCCTAGGCATCAACTGGACCCAAGGTATTTTTTACAAAACCGTCATTAGTGATCTTTCAGACCTAAGAGACGTCTATTATGACATTTTGGTTTTCTTTAGCCCATCTGGTATTGAATCATTGTTTCAAAACTTCCCTGATTTTAAACAAAATAACACCCGAATTGCCGTTTTTGGAAACAGCACCGTGAAGGCGGCCGAGCAAGCCGGTTTGCGTATAGATATTTTGGCACCTACCCCAAAATCACCCTCTATGACCAAAGCGCTCGATGAGTATATCGCGGTTGCCAACAAGCGCTAAGACTTAATAGCATCTCTTAATAAAAGTAGCCATCCGGCTATCAAAGCCAGTCCTCCGATGGGGGTAATCCATCCCAAATGATTGAGGCTTATACCCATAAGTCGGTCTAAAGTGAGTAGGTATATGGAACCCGAAAACAACACGGTTCCCCAAACAAAAAGAAGTGCACTTGTACGGGTGTTTTTTAATGGTAAAACCGTCAAAATCAACAAGGCCAAAGCGTGATAGATTTGGTATCTGACCCCTGTTTGGAAGGATGAAAGCTCCTCCGCACTCAACTGTTTATCAAGCACATGGGCTGAAAAAGCGCCCAACACCACT
Organism: Flavobacteriaceae bacterium; assembly: GCA_964229545.1. Lineage (GTDB taxonomy): Bacteria > Bacteroidota > Bacteroidia > Flavobacteriales > Flavobacteriaceae > UBA724. The sequence goes on from CAXRDP010000007.1 coordinate 13,404, forward strand.
CCCAAAGCGGCCAAAGAACTACCCAATACAATAAGGTTTTTGATTTTCATCTCATTTGGTTTATAAATACATGCTAATGTCGTACTTTTGAGACAAAGCTCTAATCTAATTCATCATGAAACGCATCAATCAAAACATTGTTCTTGACGATACCGACAAGAAAATCATTCAGTTCCTTTCCGAAAATGCCCGGAGATCTATTATGGAAATCGGCAGAAATATTCCCATATCGGGTGCTGCAGTTCACCAACGAATCCGCAAACTCGAAGATGCAGGGGTTATTACAGGCAGTCGCATCGATATCAACACTGAAGCACTTGGATACACAACCACGGCTTTTGTTGGTATCTACTTGGACAAGGCTGCTCACAACGCCACCGCTGTATCTAAGTTGAAAAACATTCCCGAAATCACAGAGTGCTACTATACGACCGGAAACTGGAGTGTGCTGATTAAAATCAAATGTAAAGACAACCAACATTTGATGGAATTGCTCAGCAAACAGGTGCAAAAAATACCGGGAATTTCAAGAACTGAAACCTTTATCTGTCTCAACCAACAAATAGATAGAGAAATCTCCCTCTAAACTACCTGCGTTGGCTCGCAACTCTAAGTGCAAAATAAGCCAGTGTAGCCAAAGATCCAATGGCAGCTACCACATAGGTTCGGGCTGCCCACTTTAGGGCATCTTCAGAGGCCGCATATTCCTCTCTTGAGACCATATTCTTGCGTTGGAGCCAAGCCAAAGCACGCTTGCTGGCATCATATTCAACAGGAAGGGTTATAAAACTAAACAAAGTACCCAACCCAAACATAATCACTCCTGCAACTGCGATGGGATAACCCAATCCGGAACTTGCCATTCCCAAACCGATGGCGATTATCCAAACCGAAAGGTTGGAAGCCACACTGACAACGGGCACCAAAGTCGAACGCATCTGCAACCACTCATAGCCTTGCGCATGCTGAACCGCATGCCCACATTCATGAGCAGCGACCGCAGCGGCAGCCGCATTGCGAGCATTATAGACACTCTCACTCAAATTTACGGTTCGCTTTATCGGGTTGTAATGATCGGTCAACATACCTCGTGTTGAAACGACTTTGACATTGCGAATCCCGTGGTCAGAAAGCATTTTTTCGGCAATCTCTGCGCCGGTCATGCCATTGCGTAATGACATTTTGGAATATTTTTTGAATTTATTCTTGAGCTGTGCGCTCACCGCCATACTGATGATAAAAAAGACAATGGCAATCAAATAGTATCCTCCCCACATAATTTTTGTTATTTATTCAGAACATTGGCAAAAATCCTGCCAATTAGCTCCGTTTCTTTAGGATATTAAATATAATAAAGATTTGCATGACTGCCGTAACTGTATTGGCCACAACCACAGACAGACTTTCTATTCGTAGTCCATAATACAACCACATACAAACCCCCACGAACATGATCACATACATGGGCAATGACAAACCGTCAGTACTTTGGGTGCGATAGACTTTGACAGCTTGGGGTAAAAATGCTATGGTAGTCAGAAATGCGGCAATGAGCCCCACTATTTCATCCGCATTGATACTCAACATACGACATTCACAATTTTGTTGGGCACCACAATGACCTTCCTGACTGCTTTTCCTGCCAGTTGTTGTTGGGTGCGTTCATCTGCCAAAACCATAGCCTCAATAGATTTTGGGTCCGCAGACAAATCGAAATCCAAGGTAAACCGCACCTTGCCATTGAAGCTAATTGGATAGGTCTTGGTGGACTCTATCAAATACTGTTTATTGGCTTCCGGAAATGGTGCCTCCACGATTGAAGATTCGTGACCCAAAAGCGCCCATAATTCTTCACAAATATGTGGCGCAAAGGGAGACAACAAAATGGTCAAAGGCTCCAAAATCTCTCGCTGGTTACTGCCCAAAGAAGTGAGCTCGTTGACACAAATCATAAATGCACTCACTGCCGTGTTAAGAGAGAGTTGCTCTATATCTTGGGTGACTTTCTCTATGGTACCATGCAAGGCCTTAAGGGCTTCCTTTGAGGGAGACTCATCACTAATTGTAAAGACATCGCCGCTATGAAACAAACGCCAAAATTTGTTGAGGAAGCCAAAAACACCCGTAATACCAGCGGTATTCCATGGTTTGGCCTGTTCTATTGGGCCCAAAAACATTTCATACATCCGCAGGGTATCTGCTCCATAGGTCTGGCAAATATCATCGGGGTTAACCACGTTGTATTTGGACTTGGACATTTTTTCGACCTCGCGTTTGGCCAGTAGCTTGCCGTCTTCCAATTCAAAAGTAGCTTCTTGAAAATGGGGTTGCCACTGCTTTAAGGCCTCTATGTCTACCGCATCTGAGGAATCCACCAATGAGATGTCTACATGAATGGGCTCTACCGAGTTGTCACCCACCAATCCTCTCGACAAAAAGGTTTGGGTCCCCGACTTGCGGTAAACAAAGGCACTGTTGCCCAAGATCATTCCCTGATTGACCAGTTTCTTGGCAAATTCCTCTACCCCCACATAGCCCAAATCAAAAAATACTTTTTGCCAAAAGCGCGCATACAAAAGGTGCCCCGTCGCATGTTCGCTACCGCCCACATAAAGGTCCACCGCACCCCAATAATCCAAAGCGGTTTTATCGGCAAATTGTGACGCGTTGCCAGCATCCATATAGCGGTTAAAATACCAGGAACTTCCAGCCCATCCGGGCATGGTGTTGAGCTCTAGGGGAAACACACGTTTATGATCGATTTCAGTATTAGAAACCACTTTTTGGTGTTGGGCATCCCAAGCCCATTCGGTGGCGTTTCCTAGTGGGGGTGCACCCTCTGGTGTGGGTAAATATTTTTCTACCTCAGGCAAGTGAAGAGGAAGTGCTTCAATGGGAAGTGCTCGAGGAGTTCCATTGTCAAAATATATTGGAATCGGCTCTCCCCAATAGCGCTGTCTGCTAAAAACTGCGTCGCGCAATCTGTAAGTAATCTGTGCAGCTCCTTTACCGATAGCTGTCAGTTGCCGTATCACCTCTTTGGATGCTTTGGTCACATCTAGGCCGTTAAGAAAATCAGAGTTGGCAATTGTGGTATTTGTCTTTTCACTGTGAGCGGCCTCAGACACGTCCTTATCTG
>CAXRDP010000008.1:0-13949 GCA_964229545.1 Flavobacteriaceae bacterium
ACGATGGGAATGGCTCATTTAGTTTAAAAACTGGCACACCTTTTTCTGGATTGAGTGCTGGCACCGTCGACTTCTTTGACTGTGACTCAGATGGGGACATGGACTTGTTGCAAACAGGATATACAGAACTTACCGGCGGCGGAGACGACCAGACAAAACTTTTTAAAAACGATGGGGCTGGTAATTTCTTAGAGGATACCCAATCCACATTTTTCAATGCATCTTCGGGTGCAGTCGGATTTGGAGACATTGAGGGCGATGGGCATATGGATGTGCTGATTACAGGAGAAGAAAATTTCAACCTTAACGCTAAGCTATACACCAACGATGGCGCAGGGATTTTTACTGAAGTTACCAACATCGCCCTATTGGGGGTTCGGTCTAGTGCGGTGGCTTTTTCCGACATAGATGGCGATGGAGACCAAGACATATTAATAAGTGGAGAAGAAGCTATCACCACAGGACCAAACACACAGATTTATGCCAACGAAACTCCTCAAGTGAGTCTTTCGGTTGAAAAAGCCAAAAATTTGCCTGCAGATTTTATAATCTATCCCAACCCCAACAACACCCAAAGATTGTATGTAGAGTTGCAAGAAGGCTACCATGCAGAAACAACCTTGGCTTTGGAAATTTATGACCTTATGGGGCGTGTGGTTTTAGAAGAAAAAACCGTTAGAATCCACGAGAATCATGTGTTGGAAATCGAACTTCCAAAACTCGCAGGCGGTCAATACTTTGTCAGTATCCGTCATGGAAAACAAAAAACCACCAAGGGATATGTGGTAGAATAAATCCAAAAAAGGCGGTAATCTTACCGCCTTTTTCTTTGGGTTTGATTTCATCTATTTAGTAATAGCCACTTTATTGGACAACACCATATAGATGGCTACTAGCGGTAAGACCGCCAACACGATATGGAAATAGGAAGCAAAATCAGGAACATCGCTGTTACATACAATATATACCCCAAACACATTGATGACCGCAAGTGAAGTATAGATTTTGATAGCCGCCGACTTGGCAAGTTTGCTGCCGTCATAAGGCAACTTGTTGGGAATGGCCAAGACACTTTGAATAACCCAAAGAGATGCGACAGCTAAGTGGATCATTTCTTGGTTGTCGGCATAAAATCCGAGTTCAGAAAAGACAACAATCAGGCCGTAAACAAAATATCCAATATTGAAATAAACCCTGTTTTTTTTGAATACGCCTATTAGTGTGATCAACACACAGGCAGATGCAATAATAATTTGTAATAACATTTTAGTTTGTTTTTTTGTTAGTGTGTTAAAAGTAATAAAAAGAAATCCAAAGGGTCCAAAACACAAAAAACCCCTCGAAATCTCGAAGGGTTTTTCATGGGTGGAAGACCGGTCTCGAACCGGCGACCTCTAGAACCACAATCTAGCGCTCTAACCAACTGAGCTACAACCACCGTAATTGGGCGCAAATGTACGGGTTTTTACAATTTGCTTCAAAATATTTTACACCTATATCAAATCAGAAAGGCTGGCTACCGCCAACTGTCTTTGGGTGGTAAAGCCCTCGGCATAGGTCACACCCACGACTCGGCCCAAATCGGCAGCGCGGTGGCGGATGCTATCCAAAAAATTCTTACTGCTAATCGGTGTTTCAGGTTCCTTAGAGTTGGGATCGTAAAACTGGGATGCATAAGCCTCGACAGCCTTTAACTTATGATACATAAAATCGCTAATGTCTACCGCAACATCTACAGCATCGTTGTTCCACTGCATATAGTGATACACCTGACTGGGGCGCCATGCTTCTTGTATGTCATTCCCGTCGTGGGTTTCTATCTTTCGCAATCCACTCAAAAAGCAAGCCTCATGCACAAGGGCTGCCGCACGGCCATGGTCTACATGACGGTCGCTTTGGGCGTTGCACAACACCATCTTTGGGCGATACTTTCGCAATACACGAATCACTTCCAACTGATGGGCTTCATCATTTTTAAAAAAACCATCCCGAAAACCCAGGTTTTCTCGAACCCTCACACCCAAAATGGCGGCGGCTTGTTGTGCCTCCTTGTCGCGAATGTCAGCTGAACCGCGTGTACCCAACTCGCCTCGAGTCAAATCGATGATACCCACACTTTTTCCCGCGGCGATTTCTTTGGCTAAGGTACCGCCACAGCCCAACTCCACATCATCGGGATGGGCGCCAAAAGCGAGTATGTCTAGGCTTCTTTCCATTGCTAACCTTTAATCCATTGAAGGATTTTGATATCATCTGGCTGGGTGCGAGGCCCAACTACATCGACCAACTGACCGTTCTCATCGAGGAGGTATTTTTGGAAGTTCCAGCTCACACTGGAGTCTTTTACGCCGTTTTTTTGTTTTTGGGTCAAAAACTGATACACCGGATGCTTATCACTTCCTTTGACTGATATCTTAGACATCATAGGAAAGCTAACCCCGTAATTTTTTTGACAAAAAGCACTGATTTCAGCATCTGTTCCTGGCTCTTGCCAAAGAAAATTGTTGGCCGGAAATCCTACGATGACAAAACCACTGTCTTTGTATTGCTCATACAAAGCCTGTAGTTTTTCGTACTGAGGTGTCAGCCCACATTTGGAAGCGGTGTTGACGACCATGACTTTTTTGCCTTTTAGTGTGCTAAAATCAAAGTCGTCTCCGTTGATATCAGCAACTACAAATTGGTGAATACTTGTACTCATAGGGTTTGTTTGGGATTGAAGGGTGGGGATTACACAACAGAAAACCCCGACCCAAGTCACAATCTTTTTCATTCTTTTTCTTGCAAAAGTATTAAATCTACAATTAGTTGATTTTGACTAGAAAATTTCAGACAATTTCAGCGCTCAAACCTGCATCCAACAAACGTAGGCACTTGGGTTCTAGTTCGGCATAGCTACCCGATTTGACAACACACTTGCCGTTGTAATGGACAATAAGCGCGCACTGCTCAGCTTGTTCGGGGGTGTGTTCACAGACCGCAATCAAGGTAGCAATCACATGATCGAAAGTATTCACGTCATCATTAAACAAGATGATTTCATGTTCTCGCTCAGTGGCCACCATCACATCCGATTCGGACTGGGTTTGTTCGTCGTTTTGGTCGAAACGAATATTCACAATCATGAAGATACATATTTTAGGCAAATCCACCTGCCCAACTGCGATTTGGAAACCTTAGCAAGATGGTTCTGAGCGCAAATTTGGTGAAGTATTTCTTCGTCTTCTTCATAAAACCCACTGAGCAAAAGCACCCCCTTTTGAGACAGCTTTTGGGCATAAGTGGGAATATGCTTTACCAACACATTCCGGTTGATGTTAGCTAATATGAAGTTGTATGAGGAATCAGTGACATCAATATCACCACATTGCGCTTGAATTTGGTCAGCACATCCGTTACGAGCCGCATTTTCAAGAGTATTTTCTGCACACCATGGTTCTATATCAACCGCGTCTACATGCTGCGCACCTCTTTGAGCGGCGGCTATGGCCAATATGCCCGTTCCACAACCCATATCCAACACTTTTTGCCCCGCTACATCTAATGCCAAAAGTGACTCTAACATCAGGCGGGTGGTTTCGTGATGGCCGGTACCAAAGGACATTTTGGGTTCAATAACCAACTCATAAGGGGTTTGCTTGGGTGGATGAAAAGGCGCTCTGATGGTGTATGAGCCCACCATTATAGGTTGAAAGGAAGCCTCCCATTGGGCATTCCAGTTTTCCATGGGGATTTGATCTACCGTGTATGAAATTGTGAAATTCGGATCAGCCAATAGTTCCAGCTGATCAAGCGCTAGCTGAGACCAATCTTGGCTACGCACATAAGCATTGAGTCCCTCTTCGGTTTCTTCAAAACTCTCACAAACGGTCTGACTGAGTTGGGCCAAAAGCAACTCTGTCCCCAAGGCGTGGGGAGAAACAACAAAGCGTATTTGATAGTAAAAATTAGGCTCTAAATCCATTGACAATGGCGGCAAAGTCAGTTGCGTTGAGCGAAGCACCACCTATCAGTCCGCCATCCACATCGGGTTTGGCAAAAATCTCGGCCGCATTGGCAGGTTTGACACTTCCGCCATACAATACAGAAACCGATTGGGCGCAGTCCGTTCCGTATTGGCTGTCCAACAACTGTCGGATAAAAGCATGCATCTCTTGGGCTTGTTCAGGACTGGCCGTTTCACCGGTTCCAATGGCCCAAACAGGCTCATAGGCCAAGACGATGTGTTGCCAAGCTGATGCGGGCAAATCAAATAATGCATTGCGTAATTGGCTCTCTACCACATCGAAATGGGTGTTTTGCTGACGGTCTGACAATTCCTCACCAAAGCAGAAAATAACTTCCAACCCATTGTCCAAAGCCGCTTTGACTTTTTCGGCCAAAAGGGCATCTGTTTCACCAAAATAAGCACGGCGTTCAGAATGTCCCAAAATGACATGTTTTACGCCTATGCCTACCAACATGGGAGCTGAAATCTCCCCAGTAAAAGCGCCACTCTGAGCTTGGTGCATGTTTTGAGCAGCCACATGGATGCGACTTCCAGTGGTTGCTTGTACGGCTTGTGCCAAATGCACAGAAGTGGGCGCTATCAAAACCTCCACATTGGGGTCGAGATCTTGTTCTAGCAACTCTTCGATAAGGTCTTCTGTTTCGGCCGCTGTTTTGTTCATTTTCCAGTTTCCTGCAACGATGTGCTTTTTCATATAGAGGGTTTTAAGTTGATTTGATTGTTGGATCTAAATACATATAAATTTGATCTACCAAAAGGTTGATTATAATAAAAAGAAAGGATACGGTAAGGACGGCACCCATCAGTACGGGAACATCTAGCACATTGAGGGCATTGACAATTTCTTTCCCTATGCCATTCCAACCGAAAATATATTCTACAAACACAGCCCCTGCCAACATACTGGCAAACCACCCTGACAAGGCAGTCACCACAGGGTTGAGTGCGTTTTTTAGCACATGACGTACTAGTATTTGCGATTCTGAAAGTCCCTTGGCTCGTGCGGTCCTGACATAGTCTCTGTTCCACTCATCCAACAAGGCATTGCGCATCAGTTGGGTAACAACGGCCAAAGGACGCATACCCAACACCAAAGCAGGCAACACAAGGTTTTTCCAAGCGATGTGATAGGAAGTACCCATGTCATCCAATTCATACAAACTGCCGGTCATATTAAGACCCGTATATTTTTGTAATAAAAAACCAAATATCCATGCGGCCAAAATAGCGCTAAAGAATGAGGGTGTGCTCATTCCCAGCGTACTTATCCACTGCACAAAGCGATCTAGCCACGTGTTGACCCGAATGGCAGATAAAATCCCGAGAAGCAAGCCCATAGCCATGGCTATCAAAAGTGCGGCCACAGCCAAAACAGCCGTATTGGGCAAAGTGTCAGCTATTATCTGGCCTACACCTACCCCATTTTTCTGGTAGGATTCCCGCAGGTAGGGCCATTTGAGCACCAAAGTGTTTGTTTGGGTGTCCCATAAGGTTGCGTAGGAATAATTATCTGTGTCTAAGCCATTAAAGCTGTTTTGGTTGGGATGCCAACCCACAGGGCTCAAATCGTTTAAATAGCTTACATATTGTTTAAAAACCGGCTGATCAAAGCCATACTTAACACGAATCAATGCCAATTCTTCGCTGTTTTCGTTTTGACCCAACATCATCTGAGCAGGGTCTCCGGGCATGACAGAAAACAAAAAGAAAACCGCTGTGGCTACGCCCCAAAGTGTGGCCAAAACGGTAAAAAATTTGCGAAAAATGCTCATATGGCGTCTAGGTGAATCAAGGCAAACAAGGCGTAGTTGATCATGTCTTGGTAGTTGGCGCTTAAACCCTCACTGACCAAAGTGTGCCCGTCATTGTCTTCAATTTGTTTGACTCTCAATAATTTTTGCAAAATCAAATCAGTCAAGGAGCTCACACGCATGTCGCGCCAAGCCTCACCGTAATCGTGATTTTTATCTTCCATCAAAGACTTGGTCGTCGCAAGCTGCTTGGAATAGTGCCCCATAACGGTTTCAGCATCCATATCAGGTTGTTCAGCCACGCCTTCTTCCAGTTGAATTAAGGCCATAACACAGTAGTTGACAATACCGATAAATTCCGACACCTGACCCTCTTCAACTTTTTGGGTTTTGTTTTGCTGTAGGGTACGTATGCGCTGAGCTTTTATAAATATCTGATCTGTAAGCGATGGAGTTCGCAAGATGCGCCATGCACAACCATAATCGTGCATTTTTTTTTCGAATAAGGCTTGGCAAATCGCTACCGCAGCGTTGTATTGTTGGTCGGTATTGGACAAGGTCTAAACTTTTGCGTAAATTTCGGTCAAATTTAATCATTTCTGACCTTATTTTCCTGACCAATTTATGTTAACCCTGAACTGTAAAGGCCGGCTTGTTGCTTTAGACCAACCCAAGATCATGGGGATTCTCAACGTGACACCGGATTCATTTTATGATGGTGGGCAATTTCAGAAGACTGACAACCTTGTGAAACAAGCCACCAAACTCTTGGAAGAAGGAGCCGATTTTTTGGATGTCGGAGGTGCCAGTTCCAAGCCCGGAGCTAAACCTATCTCGGAAGAGGAAGAACTCCGGCGTGTCATCCCTGCTATTGAATCCATCCTTGAAAAACATCCCCAAAGCCTGATTTCTGTGGACACAAGTCGAAGTCGGGTAGCGACAAAAGCTGTAGAGGCGGGCGCAGCTATGGTCAATGATATTTCTTCGGGCAATGCCGATCCAAAAATGATGGAAGTCGTCGGGCGTTTGGGTGTTCCCTACATAGCCATGCATATGCAAGGTACGCCTCAAACCATGCAAAACAACCCGCAGTATGACAATGTGCTGCTGGACATCCGTCTGCTTTTGTCCAAAACCATAGAGAAAGCCTACACCAATGGCATTAATGATGTGATCATAGACCCTGGGTTTGGGTTTGGAAAAACCGTTACCCACAACTATGAGTTGCTGAAATATTTGAGTGAGTTTCTGCATTTGGAAGTCCCCATCCTTGTGGGACTTTCAAGAAAATCAATGATACAAAAAGTACTGGGTGTGTCAGCTCAAGAAGCCCTTCACGGGACTTCTGTTTTACATACCCTAGCTCTCAGTCAAGGGGCTCATATACTGCGCGTACACGATGTCAAAGAAGCCAAAGAGGTGGTCAAACTGGTTCAGCAAGTGAGACATCCCGAAAAAAGTATCCACGAAAAAACTTAGGTCATTTCAATTTTGGTTAGTTTTATAAAAATTTTCAATTGAATCCACTCGACTTTCTTGACATACGCATCATAGACATCTTAGACATTGTCTTGGTAGCCATTCTACTATTCTATGTGTATCGACTGGTCAAAGGCACTGCAGCCATCAATATTTTTGTGGGTATTGTGATTGTATATCTAATATGGAAAGTGACTGATGTGTTGCAAATGAAGGTGCTTAGCAACATCTTAGGCGGCTTTATCAGTGTCGGAGTTTTTGCTTTGATCGTAGTGTTTCAGCAAGAGATTCGAAAGTTGTTGTTGTCTGTGGGCTCGTCAAATTTGGCCAATCGCAAAAACATCAAACGCTATTGGAATTTAATTACCAACAAAGGGGTTTCTCAAACCAAAATTGCTGACCGCCTTGTCGAAGCCTGTTCTCAGCTCAGTAAGCAAAAAGTAGGCGCCTTAATGGTTTTGGAACGCAATACGAGCCTAGATTTTATCAAGACTACAGGCGATGAAGTAGATATGGATGTTTCTGTCCCAGTCTTAGAAAGTATTTTTTACAAAGGTGGGCCTTTGCATGACGGCGCCATCATTATTGACCACAATAGAATCGTTGCGGCGCGGGTGGCATTGCCCTTAAGCGATCAGAAAATTCCCGCGCGCTATGGGTTGCGTCATCGTGCCTCCTTGGGAATCACAGAAAAAACAGACGCCACAGCTTTGGTGGTTTCTGAAGAAACAGGCAAAATATCTTACATCAAAAATGGGGAGTTTGTCGTCTTTAACTCCAATGCGCATTTGCAAGAAATATTGGAGGAAGACTTGGGTTAAGCAACAATGGACTTCTTGGCAAACTGTACTTCGTATAGGTTTCGGTAATACCCCTCTTTTTTGCGCAACAGTTGTTTGTGGGTACCCATTTCTACTATGTTCCCTTTGTCCAAAACGATAATCTTGTCGGCTCTTTGAACAGTAACCAAGCGATGGGCAATTACGATGGCGGTTTTGCCTTTGGTGACTTGTTCGGTGGCATTCTGAATCAAACGCTCGGCATCTGTATCCACGGATGAGGTGGCCTCGTCTAAAACCAACAAGACAGGCTTGCTTACATAGGCTCTTAAAAATGCGATCAATTGGCGTTGCCCACCCGAAAGCATGGCGCCTCGTTCTTTGACGTTATAGTGGTATTGGCCTGGCAGGTTCATGATGAAATCATGTACACCAATTTTTTTTGCAGCTTCCTTGACTATATCCTCTGTGATGGTAGTATCCCAAAGCGTGATGTTGTTGTAGATAGAATCTGCAAACAAGAAAACGTCTTGAAGTACAATCGCAATGTTGCTGCGCAAAGAAGGCAAAGTGAAGTCCTTGATGTCTGTGTTGTCTATCTTTATGGTGCCTTTTTGAATGTCATAAAAGCGACTCAACAAATTAATTATAGTCGTTTTGCCTGCACCCGTGGCACCCACAATAGCCACAGTTTCTCCCGGTGCCACATCAAAAGAAATGTTTTTTAAAACAGGTTCGTCAGTCTTGTAGGCAAATTCCACATTTTGAAAGGACAATGCCCCCTTGAGTTGGCCTGCTTCCACAGAACCGGTGTCCTGAATGTGACTGTCGGTATCCATCACCCCAAACACTCGTTGCACGGCCACCATGCCCATTTGAAGGGTGTTGAACTTGTCAGCGATCTGACGCAAAGGTCTAAACAACATCTGTGACAATTGAATAAACAGGAAAATAGCTCCCAAAGTGATGCCGTTGGACTGGGCGACAACTTGCAAGCCCCCATACCATACCAACAAACCTATGGTAACAGAGGTGGAGAGTTCGGCAATGGGAAAGAAAATGGAATTGTACCAAACGGTTTTAAGCCAAGCTTTTTTGTGGCGTTCGTTAATCGCTTGAAAAGCCTCGTATTCGTGCTTTTCACGAACAAAGAGTTGTACGATTTTCATCCCTGAAATACGCTCTTGCACAAACGAGTTGAGGTTGGCCACTTGGGTACGCACATCGTCAAAAGCAAACTTCATTGCCTTTTGAAACTTTCTCGTTGCAAAGAGAATGAGAGGCAACACGGCGAAGACAATCAAAGACAGTTTCCAACTCACACTCAACATCACAACCACGACAATCAACATCTTGAGCAAGTCAGCCACAATCATAAACAGACCTTGGCTAAAAATGCCTGCGATGGTTTCGATGTCATTGACAGCACGAGTCACCAAACGGCCCACCGCTGATTTGTCAAAAAAGGCCATTTTAAACCCAGTAAGCCTACGAAAAAGCTGGGTTCTTAAATCAAAAACCACTTGCTGCCCCAACCAGTTGGCGTAGTAAATAAAAGAAAATTGGAAAATGACTTCCATGAGCAATACCCCGCCCATCATGGCAATAAGAACCAACATCCCCTCATAGTCTTTCAAGGTGATGTAATCATCGACAGTGATTTTTAGCAAGTAAGGATTAAGTGTTGAAAAAGCAGACAACAAGATGGCCGCTAACAACACAAACACAAAAGTGAATTTGTAAGGACGTGTGTAGCGCATCAACCTTTTAAAAAGGGAGGTGTCTAAAATCGAACCGCTTACCTTAGGACGCATGTTTGACAAAGATAGTGTTTGGATACACAACTTGTGTGAGATACAAACCATGGGCCGGAACAGAGAAGCCCGCCTCACTTCTCGACCTGCTGAGCAATACTTTTTGAAAATCTTCCACAGACATTATTCCCAGTCCCACCTCAAGAAGCGTGCCTACAATGGCACGTACCATATTTCTTAAGAATCTGTTCGCAGTGATATAAAAGACCCAATCCGTACCATTTTGAGTCCACTGGGCATGGGTGATGTGGCAGTCGAAGGTTTTTACATCTGTTTTAGACTTTGAAAAACATTTGAAGTCCGTGTGATTTAGCAACAAGTCGGCGGCTTGGTTCATCAGAGCCATGTCCAACTCTTTACCAAAATCATAGGCATGGGAAACCAAAAAAGGATTTTTGGCAGTGGTTATATAATACTGGTAAGAACGAGAGACGGCGTCAAAACGTGCATGGGCATCCTCTTTCACATGATGAATCATTTTGACGGCAATGTCTTTGGGTAAAAACTGGTTGAGTCTGTAGGCGAAATTTTCATCCAAAGGTTGGTTGACATCCACATGCGCGAAAATTTGTCGGGCATGAACACCAGCATCCGTACGCCCTGCGCCCACCACACTAATTGATTGCCCCAACAGCGTGGTCATGGCATCTTCCAGTGTTGACTGTATGCTGACCTCGTTGGGTTGGCGCTGCCATCCATGATAGGCGGAACCATCATATGCAAGTTCTATAAAATAGCGCAAGGAATACTACTTTTGTTGTACAAAGATATTGTTTCTCAGTAAGCCATTTTTTGCTGTTTATGAAAAAAATACTCCTCCTCTCAGACACCCACGGTCATATGGATGCGCATATTCTGGAGTATGTGAGTCAGGCAGATGAAGTTTGGCACGCGGGTGACATCGGAGATTTTACAGTTACCGATGCGCTTGAAAACACAAAACCACTGCGCGCTGTGTATGGTAATATAGACGGTACAGAAATTCGAACAGAGTTTGTCGAAGAACTCTTTTTTGAGTGTGAGCAAGTCAGTGTGTATATGAAGCACATAGGAGGCAGACCGAGTCGTTATGCAAAGGGGGTTTCTGAAATACTTTTCCAAAAAAAACCAAAGCTGTTTGTCTGTGGCCACTCTCACATCCTTAAAGTGCAATTCGATAAAAAACACCAAACCCTATACCTAAACCCAGGTGCGGTAGGCAAAAAGGGCTTTCATAAAATCAGAACCATGTTGCGCTTTACACTTGACCAAGGTGAAATTAAAGATATGGAAGCTATCGAATTAGCTACTCGATAATACCTTGCTCCAGATTCCCTTCCAACGCATACGCCTGATAAAAACCCCCTGTTGTTTGTCGACTAAAAAAGGAAGTCGATTTGATTGGGCCTTGAAGTAGGCTTTATGAGCCTGATACCATATTGTGACTCCAAAACCCTGTTGCTTAAATACTGCCAACATCGTGATCCAATAACCATAGCGCATGGTGTAAAAAGTTTCCACATGTTTGGGCAAAGCATAGGCACTACCCGTAGGTCTAAGGTGTTTTACTTTGAGGGTGGGGTCTGTGGCGGTTTCCCAGCCGTGGTATTGGGCCAACAACACATCGAGCGTGTCCCAACCCAAGGCTTCTTTAAGACCCCCCATTTGATCCAAACAAACTTTTCTGTATGCCTTAATGGGCCCGCGAATATGATTGAGATTAGATATGGTTTCATCTATCCAATTTTGTTGTGCACACATTACCTGTAACACACCACCAAACATCCCGATTTTAGGATTTAATTCGAATTGTGTTTCCAGTCGTGCTAAGTAATCAGTAGGGAATACAAGATCTGCATCGAACTTACAGACAATGTCACAATCCGCAACATATGCCAACCCTTGTTTCCAAGCCCGAATGACTTTGGCACCCGGCAAGTGCTGATCTGAAGAGGGTTGAGAAATTGTGTGTATCCAGTCGTGTTTATCTACGTATGAATGTATAATCTCTGGAGTGCCATCTGTTGAATGGTCATCTACCACACATAGCACATCGGGCAAACGGGTTTGAGCGACTAAAGAATCCAATGTTTGCTGGATA
Organism: Flavobacteriaceae bacterium; assembly: GCA_964229545.1. Classification (GTDB taxonomy): domain Bacteria; phylum Bacteroidota; class Bacteroidia; order Flavobacteriales; family Flavobacteriaceae; genus UBA724. The sequence goes on from CAXRDP010000008.1 coordinate 11,913, forward strand.
AAAGCAGCCTCGTTGTGCGCAGGAATGACAATACCGATTTTCATAAACTACCTAAGAAATTCGCTCCGCATATACGATGTAATAACGAGGTGTAAACCACCGCAACAAAGGACGAATGCCGAGCTTGAATGGGCCTGGGTGGGTCCATTTTTCTCTCGCTAAAATGCGCCATCCCGATTTTTCCAACAACCAATCGAACTGCCATGATTCAAATTCATGATAATGACGGTCTCTGGGATCGGTCTTACTTCTGTAGGCAGGTGCAAACCACAATTTGAGTGGAATACTGGCTATCAATTTTTGAGCATGTATAGCTTTTAATATGGGATAAGGAGAAACCAAATGTTCTAATATTTCAAAGGCGGTTACCACCTCATATGTGGGTTTTTGAACTGCAAAGAAATCCGTATCCAAATCTTCCCCGCCCGTATTATGAACCTCATGCCCCAAATTCTTAAGCTTCTGAGCCAATGGATTGGGCACACCTAAGTCGAGTATAACTGAGGCATCCATCAAATGCTGTTTAACAAACTCAAGGGTTCTTTTGTACCGTTTTGTAGGTGTGTATCTATACATAGTTATCTGATACGATCTGCAGCGCGCACCAAGTCTTCATCCCGTTTGATGGCTTTGTTGGCCAGAACCAATAAAACTATATTCGAAAGATAAATCAACATAGGCATCACCTGAGAAAAAGCGGTTGCTTCTAGCTTGACATAACCCACCACATGAACAGCCCACACAAGCAGCGTAACCAATATCAACAAGCGATTCAAAACAAATTGCAACTGACGGTTCTTAAACAAGAAAACTACCAATGTAGGGCCTATTGTCATCAGTATCAAAATGACAAGCATTAAAAAATGTTGGCTAAAAAGCACTGCTTCCCCATTATAGAGCAATCGATTGGGGTAAAAAAACAAGCCAAGTCCTTGAAAGAGAGATGTCAATATTAAATAAAGTGATTGTATGCGTTGTATCATGGGTGAAATTTCGCTTAAAAATAAAAAATAGTTGTATATTCGCTCTAAGAAGTAGCCCCGACTCCTCCAATTCCTTTCTTTCACATCACATTACCCATACATTATATAATGTTCGACATTTCTGAATTAAAAGCAAAAAAGCTTCCTGAGTTGCAGGAACTCGCCAAAAGCCTTGGTGTAAAACGAATTACCGGTCTAAAAAAACTAGACCTGGCCTATAGCATCATCGATCATATGTCACGACTCCCTGACAACAAAGATGAAAACAAAGCGCCCGCTTCAGCCGAAAAAGAAGCGCAGCCCAAGTCCGAGCAAGAAGACAAACAACCTCATCGTCAGCGAACAAAACAAAAATTTCAAAATCAAAACCGCAAAAACGATCATGCCAATGGAGACAAAGAGCAAGGCCGTTCCAATGGTGTAGATAAAAAAGACAACAGACACAACAAAGACACCCGTAACCGCTATCGTGAGCCCGATTATGAATTTGATGGCATCATTGAAAGTGAGGGTGTGTTGGAGATGATGAACGAAGGCTATGGTTTTTTAAGATCCTCGGACTACAATTACCTTTCGTCTCCGGACGATATATATGTGTCTCAATCTCAGGTTAGGTTGTTTGGCCTAAAAACAGGAGATACCGTTCTTGGACATGTACGGCCTCCCAAAGAAGGTGAAAAATATTTTCCTTTGATCAAAGTGTCTTTAATCAATGGCCTCACGCCCGACGTGGTTCGTGACCGTGTTTCTTTTGAGCACCTCACCCCCTTGTTCCCAAATGAAAAATTCAATATTGCCGAAAAACAAAGCACCATTTCTACCAGAATTATGGATTTGTTTTCACCCATCGGTAAAGGGCAAAGAGGTATGATCGTATCACAGCCCAAGACAGGAAAAACCATGCTGCTCAAAGACGTGGCCAACGCCATTGCAGCCAACCATCCTGAAGTGTATCAAATCATATTGCTTATCGATGAGCGACCTGAAGAGGTGACTGACATGCAGCGAAATGTGAAAGGTGAAGTTGTCGCTTCTACTTTTGATGAGCCTGCAG
>CAXRDP010000009.1:0-9452 GCA_964229545.1 Flavobacteriaceae bacterium
GTTTTTACTCGGATGCGTTGTTTGAGCGTTGTCGCCTGATGGCGTAATGTTTCGAGGTTTTCCCCTGTGATGGTAATATGTCCCATTTTACGCATGGGTCGAGTTTCTTTTTTGCCGTATAAATGGGGTTGTGCTTGGGGCATGGAAAGTAGTTCTTCCAAATTTTCATACACCACAGGACCCGAATGACCGATATCTCCCACCAAGTTGATCATAATGGTTGGAGAAAGAAAAGCCGTATCACCAAGGGGAAGATCTAAAATCGCTCGTAGGTGTTGTTCAAACTGAGAGGTTATGGCACCTTCAATACTCAGGTGGCCGCTGTTGTGGGGTCTAGGTGCTACTTCGTTGACCAAAATGGCACCTTCTTTGTCTAAGAAAAGTTCTACCGCCAATAGCCCGACATGATTTAGGGCTTCCGTTACCTCCATGGCCAGCTTTTGGCAATGTTGTTGTTGCGCATCGGAAAGCGTCGAGGGATAAAAAACGTATTCTACTTGGTTGGCCTTGGAGTTAAACTCCATCTCTACCACTTCGTAGCATTTGACATCTCCTTTGGGCGAACGGGCCACTATAACCGAGATTTCTCTGTCAATTTCCACATGGTCCTCGATCAAACATGGTACTTTGGGAACCGCGTCCCAGTCTTCCCGATTGCTTATTTTTTTGACGCCATAACCATCATACCCAAACCGACTGCTTTTCCATATACAAGGGGCGTTGATTTCTTCCCACTTGGGTTTGTTTGTCCAAGTGCTAAATGCTGCGGTCGGGATGTTGTGATTTGCGTAAAATTCTTTTTGTTGGATTTTATCCTGTATAACAGACAACGTCTCAGGTCTGGGGTAGACTTTTACCCCTTTTTGTGCTAGGGCAACAAGGGCGTCGACATTGACATTTTCAATTTCTATGGTCAACACATCCATTTCAAGACCAAAATCATACACGGTCTGATAGTCCATAAGGTCACCTACAGCGAAATGGTCGGCCAACAATCGGGCGGGGGCAGCAGGGCTGGGGTCCAAAACAGACGTATGAATGTCCCACTGACGGCACTTTGACAAAAGCATTTTTCCAAGTTGACCACCACCAAGTATGCCCAATCTTTTCGAAGAAGAGAAAAAGTGCTCCATGGGTGCAAAATTACATTTAATTCCTCAATCGTTTGGAACGAATTTGTTTCTCTTAAAAAGATATCTTTGCATCGTAATGATCACCCTATGAAAAACATCATCCTTTTTGGAAAGCCCGGAGCTGGGAAAGGTACGCAAGCCGCATTTTTAAAAAACCAATTCGATTTGGTACATATTTCTACTGGGGATGTGTTTCGATACAATATCAAAAACCAAACTGAGCTGGGCAATTTGGCCAAGTCGTATATGGATCGTGGGGATTTGGTTCCCGATGAGGTTACCATCCAAATGTTGGAGTCTGAAGTGGAAAAAAACCCTGATGCTGCAGGATTTATTTTCGATGGCTTTCCAAGAACAACGGCCCAAGCTGAGGCTTTGGATGCATTTTTATCTAGCAAAGATATGTCCATTAATGCTACCATAGCCCTAGACGTTGATGAGGATTTGTTGGTGGCGCGTTTGTTAAAGAGAGGGCTCGAAAGTGGCCGTACCGATGATCAGGACGCCCAGAAAATTCGCAACCGTTTTGAAGAGTACAATGCCAAAACCGCCCCTTTGATTGATTATTATAAGAATCAGAACAAATTTTATGAACTCGATGGCGTAGGTGAAATTTCTGAAATCACAGCGCGCCTGGCCAATATCGTAGCACAACTGTAACATGACTGAGGGAAACTTTGTCGATTATGTAAAAATCCATGTTTCCTCAGGAAAAGGAGGCAAAGGTTCTGCTCATTTGCACCGAGAAAAATATGTTGCCAAAGGAGGTCCTGACGGCGGTGATGGCGGTCGTGGTGGACATGTCATTGTTCAGGGAGATAAAAACCTTTGGACTTTACTGCATTTTAAATTCGAACGACACTTTAAAGCCGGCCATGGGGGCGATGGCAGTAAAAACCGAAGTACGGGTGCTGATGGTGAAGACTGTGTGGTGCGTGTGCCTTTGGGCACTGTAGTTTTGGACACAGATACTGGAGAACAACTGGCCGAAATTTCTGACCAGAATCCGTGGGTGTTGTTACAAGGCGGCAAAGGAGGGCGGGGAAATTGGCACTTCAAAAGCCCTACCCGACAAACCCCGCGCTATGCCCAACCCGGATTGCCGGGAGCAGAGAAAAACATCACTTTGGAGCTCAAAGTACTTGCCGATGTGGGCTTGGTCGGTTTTCCCAATGCCGGAAAATCTACCCTATTGGCAGCACTGACTTCTGCAAAACCCAAAATTGCAGATTATGAGTTTACCACACTCAAGCCCAATTTGGGGATTGTGCAACAACGCGACTATTCGTCTTTTGTCATGGCCGATATTCCCGGTATCATTGAGGGTGCGGCTGAGGGCAAAGGATTGGGGCATTATTTTTTGCGTCATATAGAAAGAAATTCCATATTGCTTTATCTCATTCCTGCTGATGCGCCAGACTTGTATGCGCAATTTAAGACCCTTCAAAACGAACTTCAGCGTTATAACCCTGAACTATTGGATAAAAATTTCCTGATTACCATTTCCAAATCAGATCTGCTGGATGCGGAACTCAAACAGGAAATGCAACAGCAAGTATCTGAAAGTTTTCAGGATTTAGAGGTTATCTTTATATCCTCAGTAGCTCAAACAGGGCTCACCCAACTCAAAGACAGGCTATGGGAATTGCTCAACGAATAACGTTTGTTCTGTTTTTAACTTTTGGATTAGTACAAGCCCAAAGAGCCCCACTTCATTTGTATCCCAAGAACGAACTCACAGCCGAACAAAAGATTCAATTGGCTGATTTGAAGTCTCTTTATGACACCAAACAGGCGACAGAAGAACAGAAAGACGCTTTTGGCCAGCTATTGATACAAGCCCAGCAATTCAAAAAAGCACTCGAGGTGTATGCGTCTTTATGCCAAACCCATCCCGATCGGTTTGAGTACCAGTTTCGCCGTGGTGCCGCAGCGGGATATGTATTGGATACGGTATCCAAAATAAGTGCATTGCCTTATTTGGCCTCTCTAAAATCTGGTTTTGAACAAGCCGTTCGCATCAATCCCAATTCGATTGCCGCTCAGAGAGCACTAATGAGTGTCTATGTAGACTTGCCAAAACTCTTAGGCGGCGACTTGTCCAAGGCACTACAAATATGTGCTGAGATCGAGTCTATATCCTCATTTGAGGGCGCATTGGCATACGTTTGGTTTGCTTCTAAAACCAATCAGGTCGGTTTGGCAAAAAAACACATGGAATGGGCCATCAATTCTGCAGAAAAAGAAATTACGGTAAACGATTCACGTTACGAGTTTGCTGTCATAGCCTGGATATGGGGTGGTGATTTGGCACTGGCGAATGAATATTTGAGGACTTTTATCCGTCATTCCCAACCCGGAGACTTGTATCCGGCTGTGTTTGCTCAATATCGTTTGGCTGAAATTTCAGAACTTTCAGAAAGAGAAGCTACGAAGCCTTTTACCAAGGAAAGTATTGTAAAGCAATTTCCAAAGATGGAGTCATGGTTAGAAACGTTTGACCCTCTTACAAATTTGCTCATGTCTGTCAAAGGAGGTTTGGGTACTCGATAACTTTGCAAGTTTTTTATTAGAGTAAACAAGTTGTTTTTAATATTCTTGCACCAATACCTCGGTCGGTATCTGTAATTTTTCACTCAACTTTCTTATCATGTTCAAGTTGAGTTTGCGTTTGCGGTTTAGCACTTCGCTGACACGACTGCTAAAGCCTACAACCACTGCCAAGTCTTTTTGTTTCATTCCTGTTTGTTCCATTCTATATTTAATAGCTTCGATGGGGTCGGGTAATCCAATTGGAAAATGATCATCCTCATATTTTTCTATCAAAATAGAGAGAACTTCTGCTTCATCACCCTCTTGGGTGTCGGGCTTAGCGTGGAATATCTTCTCCAATCTGTTTAATGCCTGCTGGTAATCTTCCTCAGATTTAATAGCTTTAATCTTCATATCAAATTTTGTTTGCATCTATGTTGTCGTATTCTTTATGTGTTCCTACAAAACGTATAAAAACCCATTTTCTGGTATAATTTATTTCAACAATCAATCTGTATTTGTTTCCGCAAATATTAAAGACCACTCAGCTATTTTTTAGGATACTAGCGGCCACGTATTGCGCTTTAATCTCATTTGGATTGCTCCAGTTCGCTTTTGAGACTTCCCTGTACCATGCCTTTAATTGTTGTTCAGTCTCTGGGTGTTTTTCCCAAAAGTCTCTCAAGGTACGTTTGGCTATAATTCTCAAAATAAATCTTTATAACAAATGTAATAAAAATTCCCAAAATGGTAACTTTCATGTTTTTTAGTTTGTTGCCTACAATCGATGTACCTTAGCATGATGAGATTACATTTTATTGCCATCGGCGGAAGTGCCATGCACAATTTGGCATTGGCCTTAAATCACAAAGATTATCAAATAAGTGGTAGTGACGATGCTATTTATGAGCCTTCGAAAAGTCGGTTGCAACAAGCGGGCTTGTTGCCCCAACAAATGGGATGGCACCCCGATCGGATTACAGCAGATTTGGATGGCGTGATTTTGGGCATGCACGCCAAGCCAGACAATCCCGAATTATTAAAAGCCCAAGCATTGGGATTGCCTATCTATTCTTACCCAGAATTCTTGTTCAAAGCCACACAAGACAAAACACGAGTGGTGATTGGTGGCAGCCATGGCAAGACGACCATAACAGCCATGATTCTTCACGTGATGCACTATTGGCAACAGGAAGTGGACTTTATGGTAGGAGCTCAGTTAGAAGGCTTTGATGTGATGGTCCAACTTAGCGAGGACAATGAGTTTGTGGTTTTGGAGGGCGATGAGTATTTGTCTTCTCCTATAGACAGGCGCCCGAAATTTCATTGGTACCAACCCAACATTGCGCTGATAAGTGGGATTGCTTGGGACCATGTCAATGTGTTCCCAACCGAGGAGGACTACAACCGGCAGTTTGAAATTTTTATTGAAACACTCACACCCGGTGGGGTGTTGATATACAACCAAGAAGATGAGGTACTACGCGCGATGGCGGAAAAAAGTACACACCCCATTCGTAAGATTCCGTATGATACGGTTGCTCATTATGTGGACTCAGGCACAACCTATTTGGAAACCTCTGAAGGCCCCCTGCCTCTGCGTATTTTTGGGCATCACAACATCAGCAATTTGTCAGGTGCGATGCAGGTCTGTCAGCATATGGGCATAGACCCAATGGATTTTTTAGAGGCCATTACATCTTTTTCCGGCGCTTCAAAACGCTTAGAAATCATGGTCAATCGAGCTGATAAAAAAGTATATCGTGATTTTGCACACGCCCCCAGTAAGGTATTGGCGACAGTGCAAGCTGTCAAAACACAATTCCCTGACCAACCTCTTTTGGCTTGTTTGGAGTTACACACCTTTAGCAGTTTGGACCCCACATTTCTCGCACAATATCAATCTGCGCTTGATGCGGCCGACAGGGCTGTGGTTTTTTATGACCAACAAGCTGTGACCGCCAAAGGCAAACAAGTCCCACAAACCGAAACCATTGTCAATGCATTCCAGCACAAGAGTTTAGAAGTGGTTACAGACCCAGAAGACCTAAAATTGTTACTATCAGAGGACACATCCGCTGTATGGCTATTGATGAGTTCAGGTCATTTTGGGGGACTGGACCTTTCTGTGTTTACATAAAAATGCTGCGTTTGATTTAAATTACTTACCTTTGCCGTTACTAACGTAAATCGTTATTATGATTCTTTCTTTTGGAACAAAAGAAACGTAACAGAAATGGAATGGTTACAGGGTAAAAAAGATGCCTATGGAAGTTCAGCAAATCGGTCGTCGAAAAATGAGGATGCTTCACAACGCTCAAAACATGATGGATTTGCGCATTCCTCCTTCCAATCGTTTGGAAAAGCTCAGTGGAAATATGAGTGATTTTTACAGTATAAGAATCAACAAACAATGGCGCATTGTTTTTAGATGGCAGCATAGGCATGCAACAGACGTTCAAATCGTAGATTATCACAAATAATGAATTGATGGAAAGATTACAAAACATACATCCCGGCGAAGTTTTGATGCAAGAATTTCTAATCCCTTTGGATATTACGGCTTATCGATTGTCTAAAGAAATACATATCCCACAAACTCGAATTTCTGAAATTTTAAAAGGCAGAAGAAGAATTACAGCTGACACCGCACTTCGGTTGAGTGCGTTTTTTGGAAATTCAGAGAAGTTTTGGTTGGGACTTCAAAACGATTTTGACATTGAACAAACTCGAATGCAAGCTATCGACGAACTCGTAAAGATTCAAAAGATAAAAACCAAAGACGTTGCCTAAATAACCAGATCAAACCCCAAACAATATGCCCCAAAATTTCCCCATCAAGTCTTGGGCGGCTGAAGACCGTCCCCGTGAAAAACTTCTCGGTCACGGCAAACATGCGCTTACCGATGCCGAACTCTTAGCCATACTTCTACGCACAGGCAATCGAAACGAAAGCGCCTTGGGATTGGCCAAGCGAATTTTATCATCTACCAAGGGTCAGCTTTCCAAATTGGCTCAGCTCAGTGTAGCGGAATTGTGCGAATTTAAAGGCATGGGTCAAGCCAAAGCCATTGGGGTAGTAGCAGCACTCGAACTTGGAAAAAGACAAAAAATTCAAGCCCATACCACGCAAACACTCTTTAGCAGTAAAGCGGTTTTCTCCCTTATAGAACCCCGACTGAGCAGCTTGCCTCACGAAGAGTTTTGGGTTATTTACCTCAATCAAGCCCACAGGCTGTTGGCATGTGAGCAGCTCAGCCGTGGAGGCATCTCACAAACGACTGTCGATGTTCGGATTGCTCTTAAGCGCGCACTCACTTTGCAGGCAGTGGCCATGATTTTGGTACACAATCACCCTTCAGGAAACATGCAACCTAGCAATTCAGACAAGCAACTCACTGAAAAATTTGTAACCGCTGCCCATAACATAGACATTCATATTTTGGACCACCTAATCGTCGCAGAAAACACGTATTTTAGCTTTGCGGATCAAGGTTTGCTATAGATGATAATGGTTTATACGCACCGAGTGACCACTCGTTTGCGCTACGTTTTTTCACACTTCTTTACCACATACACCGACCATCAGGTGGACTTTACCGATGTGTTAGAGACTTTTATCGCGCACAACGGCCCCAAATTCTCTTATACAAATCAAACATTGGGAAATGAATTCTTTGTCGAATCTCACTCGCTTTTGTTTGACCAAGGACTCAAGGACTACGATTTTGAAATTCAAAATTGGGAGGCCACACCTGCTTTTTTTCCTTGCTCCGATCACAGTGCCATCCCTTTTGATGTATTTGCAGCTACCTTCTATATGTTGAGTAGATACGAAGAATACATGCCCCACCTTAAAGACAGCATGGGGCGGTTTTCTACCCAAAATGCTCTCTTATTCCATGAAAAGGCCCTAGACAAACCGGTTGTAGATATTTGGGCTAAGAAATTTTTGAGCAAGTTCTCAGAATTTTTCCCGCAATTTAGACCAAAACAACACAAGTCCAAACTACAGACCATCATGGAAGTGCCGGAATGCTTTGCTTACAAAAGCAAGAGCTTGCTGCGTACGTTGGTGGAAAGCATTGTGGATGTGTTTCGTTTTCAATTGGGTAGCTTGGCGGATCGTTTCCGTGTACGGTTCGGATTAAGCCAAGACCCTTTAGACATATATCATGATTGGATAGCTTTGCACAAAAAACTGGGTCTTTCGACCAAAGTACTTTTTTTGTTTTCACGTCCGGGGACGCACGATAGAAATGTAAGTATTTTCAAAAAGCGTTTTCAATCCAAAATAAAACAAGTATCCGACTATGTGCCTGTTTCGCTGTTGGCCTCATACCAGTCGGTAGAGACACCTGGTTTGTTGGAAGAAGAGCGCAAGCGTTTGGGACAATTGATTCATCGTCCCTTACGCAATGTTCGCCAGCACCAAATGCGTTTGCGTTTTCCAGACACTTATAAAGATTTTGCTTCCTGTGGTTTTCAGAAAGACTATTCACTTCAATTCACAGATCGGGTAGGATACAGGGCAGGAACCGGCTTTCCATTTTATTTTTACGATCTTAGTAGTGAACAACGCACCTCACTCCAACTACATCCCATTGCTGTTAGTGAGGCTATTTTACGTCAGGAGGGAACCCCAAGAAGAGCCCGCCGTCTTTTGGAGGGTTTGCGACAAAATACAGTTCTATTCGGCACCCCGCTTACAGTTGTTACTTATCCTACCATGATTGACAATCGCAAAAAAAATAAGCCATGGCAGCGTATGTTTAAAAGGTTTTTAGAAGATTATGCTCAACAAAGCATCACTTAGCGACATATTTTTTGACTTGGATCACACTTTGTGGGATTTTGAGCGCAATTCAGCCTTAACTTTTAAGCAGCTGATCGATAACCACCAACTCCCTGTGGGTTTACATGATTTTCTAAAGGTATACGTACCATTAAATTTGGCCTATTGGAAGGCATATCGTGAACAAAAAATTGACAAAGAAACACTGCGTTACAAACGGCTACGTGACACTTTTGATCGATTGCAAATCACTGTCAGTGATGAGATGATTTATACCTTGGCAGATGCCTATATTCAAACCCTACCGGAGTACAACCATCTTTTTCCGGGCGCCAAAGAGGTTTTAAATGGGTTACAGTCCAAGTATCGACTGCATATCATTACCAATGGTTTTCGCGATGTACAGTATTTCAAAATGAAAAATGCTGGTATACTCGATTTTTTTACCACCATTACAGATTCCGAATCAGTAGGTGTGAAGAAACCTGACCCCAAAATTTTTCACAAGGCCCTTTCGGATGCGGGTTCAAAACCAGAAAACGGATTGATGGTTGGTGACAATTTTGAAGCTGATATTTGTGGAGCCCAACAAGTGGGGATGCAAGCCATTCATTTCGCGGTTCATGGGGAGGAGCGCCATGAACAAGCACTGATGATAGATGATTTAAAAACACTCCTACTGTTGCTCTAATACCCGTATTTATCTCCCCATTTGGATTTGAGGTAGGCTCTGAGTTCTTTTTCACGAGCGTTGTTGGCTGGCTCATAGAGCGCGCTGCCTTCAATAGATTCTGGTAGGTATTCTTGGTGGATAAAATTTCCAGTATGGTCATGGGCATAAGCATATTCTTCGCCATAGCCCAATTCTTTCATCAGTTGCGTCGGGGCATTGCGCAGGTGTAGGGGTACCGCCAAGTCACCGTGTTCAGACACCATTTTCTCCGCCTTTTGAATGGCTGTGTAGGCACTGTTGCTTTTGGGCGCACTGGCCA
>CAXRDP010000010.1:0-43750 GCA_964229545.1 Flavobacteriaceae bacterium
GCTTATCTTCATATGGAATACCCCAAACTGAGCCAGCGAATCATAGAAGGGGATTTTCTCAAGCTCGATTTGAACACTTTGTTTCAACAGCCCATCGCTGTGATTGGAAATTTTCCATACAACATCTCTTCTCAAATCGTATTTAAAACTTTGGAACACCGAGATTTGATACCCGAATTTGTAGGCATGTTCCAAAAAGAAGTCGCTGAACGGATTTGTGAAAAACCGGGTAGCAAAACCTATGGAATCCTATCTGTACTGGTGCAGGCTTTTTATGATACTGAGTATTTGTTCAATGTGTCTCGATTTGTCTTCCACCCACCACCAAAAGTAGCTTCGGGTGTGTTGCGACTCCGAAGAAAAGAAAATTACAAACTCCCTTGCGATGAAAAGCTTTTCTTTAAAGTGGTCAAAGCCGCATTTCAACAACGCAGAAAAACCCTACGCAACAGTCTAAAGTCATTCCAAATCCCTCCCAATTTAAAAGAAGATACTATCTTTGGGCAACGTCCGGAGCAACTGGGCGTTGCGGATTTTGTTCGACTCACAAAAATGATAACGCATGACACCCTTTCAGCTTAGCGATGAACTTCTGGAGCAAATCAAGCTGGATATTGATGCACGTCATGACAAAGCACTCCAAAAACTATTAGAGGAATATCACTACGCCGATTTGGCTGAGATATTTGATGCACTCCCCATAGATTATGGAGTGTATCTATTTAAGCTCATCGATACAGAAATGACATCTGATGTGCTTACAGAAATCGATGAAGATGTTCGTGAGGACATTCTAGATGCACTCTCGACCGAAGAGATCGCCACAGAGCTCAATGAAATCGATACCGACGACGCAGCCGATATCATTGCCGAGCTTCCCGAGGAGCGACAAAAAGAAGTCATCGAGCAAATTTCAGATGCAGAATTTGCCCAAGACATACGTGAGCTTTTGACTTATGACGAAGACTCTGCCGGAGGTCTGATGGCAAAAGAGCTAGTGAAAGTCAATCAGAACTGGACGGTGACCCGATGTGTCAAAGAAATGCGTATTCAGGCACAGGAAGTTACCAGAGTACATTCTATTTATGTAGTAGATGATGACAATGTACTTTTGGGGCGTCTATCGCTCAAAGACTTGCTCACTGCCAACGACCGCAGCAAAATTAAAAGTGTATTTATTCCTAAGGTCGATTATGTGCACGTAGAGGAAGACGGTGAAGAAGTGGCCAAAATCATGTCCAAATACGACTTGGAGGCCATTCCGGTGGTGGATGACAATAAAAAATTATTGGGCAGAATCACCATCGACGATATTGTAGATTTGATCAAGGATGAAGCCGAAAAAGACTACCAGTTGGCCGCCGGGATTTCTTCGGATGTAGAGGCAGACGATTCCATTTTCGAACTGACGCGCGCCCGTTTGCCTTGGTTGATTTTGGGATTGTTTGGTGGTTTGGGCAGTGTGTTCATACTGGAAGGTTTTGAAGGAATTATGACCCATCCCTCTTACAGGACTTTGTTTTTCTTTACACCACTCATCGCGGCCATGGCTGGAAATGTGGGTGTACAATCCTCGGCAATTATCGTTCAAGGACTTGCCAATGATATAGTGAAAGGAAGCTTGTGGCATCGCCTACTTAAAGAAATTGGTCTCAGTCTTATCAATGGAGGTGCTTTGGCACTTTTGGTCATTTTGTTTGGTTGGATTGCTAAACAACCTACTGATGTCAGCATTACCATTGCATTGTCGATGTTGTGTGTGATTGTTGTTGCCGCGTTGGTGGGTACTTTTGTCCCTATCGTATTGCATCGCAGGGGGATAGACCCTGCCATTGCTACAGGCCCATTCATCACGACTAGCAACGACATCTTTGGCATCTTTTTGTTTTTCTATATCGCCAAACTCATGTTGGGATTCTAATCCGACTCAAATGCGCGTACTCCACGTAGATGAAAACCACACAACACTGCCCGACGGACTCAAAGCCTTGGGCATAGAGAATGATTTTGACTACAACGCTCCCAAAGCGGAAATCATGCAAAAAATCCATTCCTATCATGGGCTGGTTATTAGAAGTCGTTTTCCGATAGATGCCCCCTTTATGGATGCGGCCACAGGGTTGAAATTTATTGCCCGGGTGGGTTCCGGATTGGAAAATATTGACACCGACTATGCACAGTCCAAAGGCATCTATGTTATTTCAGCACCCGAAGGAAACAGCAATGCTGTGGCAGAGCATGCCATGGGTATGTTGTTAACGCTTTTTAACAAACTGATCGTCGTGCACCGTGAGCTACAGGACGGGATGTGGAAACGCGAACCCAATCGAGGCGAAGAGTTGGAAGGAAAAACCATTGGTCTGATTGGCTATGGGAATACCGGAAAAGCTTTTGCCCGAAAACTACAAGGATTCGAGGTCGAGGTTTTGTGTTGTGACATACGCCCTAATGTTGGGGACTCTTTTGCCCGACAAGTCTCATTGGAAACCCTCCAAAAAGAAGCCGACATCATAAGTCTTCATGTGCCAGAAACCCCTTTGACCACAGCCATGATAGACAGCAAGTTTATCAATACAATGGCCAGACCCTTTTGGCTTATCAACACCGCCAGAGGAAAAAATGTGGTCACAAAAGACCTCATTGATGGTTTGAAAAAGGGTAAGGTTTTAGGCGCATGCCTCGATGTGTTGGAGTACGAAAAAAGCTCCTTCGAACAAGCCGAATTCACTCAAAGAGAGCTTACTTATCTACTGAATTCCGACAAGGTAATCATGAGCCCTCATATTGCCGGTTGGTCACACCAAAGCAAAGTCAAACTGGCGCAGACCATCGTTGATAAAGTCCAGAAAATCTTTTTTGACAAGGTTTAGTTTAACCTTTTGTTTACGTAAAGGGATGGGCAGAAGTTTATTTTTACCCTATGAAAAAAATACTGATTCTTTGTACTGGAAATTCTTGTAGAAGCCAAATGGCTCACGGCTATTTCAGTCATTTAGGAAGAGCTAAACTCGAAGTTTACAGCGCCGGTATAGAAACCCACGGCGTCAATCCACGTGCCATTGCCATAATGAGTGATGACGGCATCGACATTTCAAAACACACCTCCAACAACGTGGACGAATATCTCGATATTGACTTTGATTATATCATAACCGTTTGTGACCATGCCCATGAAAACTGCCCTTATATCCCAGCCAAGTCTGCGGTGCGTATTCACCATGACTTTTATGACCCTTCAAAATTGATTTCCGAAGATGAGGATGAAATCTATAAAGCCTTTGCTCGTACTCGCGACGAGATTAAAAGCTTTGTTAAATCATTCCTAAAAGAGTTGTCATAAACAACTATCGCATCACCAACTGAAGGGTTAGTTTGGCACGTTGTTCCAAAAGCAACTCGTGCGTGTCTAACAAAGCATCGGCGCTGTGCTGATCGAAGTGCCTGATGGTATATAAAGACACATCTGGAGTGTGCTTTACTTTAAAACGGCCGCGCAACTGTTGTAACAGATCGTCCATGCGGTTAAACTTGTCAAAGACACAGACCGAAAAACTAATAGCAGAGTTTTGTATTAAATCTACTTTCATCTTGTGGTCGTGTAGCCATTTGAAAATATCGCTGATGTTTTCTTCAACAATAAAGGAAAAATCACGCGATGAGAGTTTGATCAATGAAAGTCCTTTTTTGACAATATAGCATGGCACTTCGGGCACAATGGCCGCTCCTTTGGTCACTACCGTCCCCGGGTCGTTGGGGTTGACAAACGATTTGACATGCAAAGGAATTTCTTTTCGCTGTAAGGGCTGTAAAGTTTTGGGGTGTATGACCGACGCCCCATAAAATGCCAACTCAATTGCCTCCTGGTAAGAAATTTGTTGTAGCAACTCGGTCGATTCAAAATGACGGGGATCCGCATTGAGCACCCCAGGTACGTCTTTCCAAATGGTAACCGAAGTTCCATTGAGGCAGTAGGCAAATATGGCCGCACTATAGTCAGAACCTTCCCTTCCGAGCGTCGTTGTGAAATTGTTGTCATCGCTACCAATAAATCCTTGGGTAACATACAACTGACCTCTTTTTAAATGTTGGTCAATAGCTTTTTGGGTGCCGTCCCAATCGACATTGGCATCTCGGTAGTTGGCATCGGTTTTGATGCAGTTGCGCGCGTCGAGCCATGAAGAAGTCATCCCAACATGATTCAAATACGCATTGATAATGGTAGTTGATACCAACTCCCCGGTGCTGACCACCTGATCATAAACAAAAGAGTAGTGAGGCGATTTGTTGTGGTCAAGAAAATGATTGAGCTGGTCAAATAAGGTTTTGACACTCTTAAAAACAGGATGTTCTTTATGTTCAAAAAGCCCCTCCATAATCGTTTGGTGATAGGAGACTACCTCTTGGATATGTCCTGACAGGTTTTTAGGTTGCTCAAAATAGGCTTGTACGACCTGCTCCATGGCATTGGTGGTTTTGCCCATGGCCGAAACCACGATTAGGGTGTCTTTGTGTCCTACTTCTTGTAGCACTCGAACGACATTTTGAACGCCTGCGACATCTTTGACAGACGCACCTCCAAACTTAAATACTCTCATTGGGATATTGAGTTATAAAATCAGTTATAGCATGTTTGTCCATTTGAACCATACGCCATTCGGGCAATAGCCGAGCGCCTGTCTTTTCATAAAAGTCAATGGCACTTTGGTTCCAATCGAGCACGGCCCATTCTATACGGCGTGCACCCTGTTTGGCTGCATAATGGATAAACGTTTTGTACAATGAAAAACCGATGCCCATACCACGGAAAGACTGGCTTACAATCAGATCTTCTAAGTGCATGCTTTTGCCTTCCCAAGTTGAATAGCGCGGATAGCCCAATGCCATGCCCACTACCTCTTGTTGGTATTCTGCTACAAAGCAGGTAAAAGCGGGATTGGGTCCAAATCCATCATCAATGAGGTCTTGGGCTTGAACGACTACGGCGTCGGGAGCACGCTCAAATGTGGCCAACTCTTGAATGAGCGCCAAAACCGCATGCGCGTCAGTTGGCAAAGCTTCCCTTATGAACACATCTTTTTTCATCGGCTGCAAAGGTAATGCATCAGTATCAATTGAAAGAAGCTGGGCTGTCTGAAAAAAGATTCTCCTTTTGTTCAAAAGGGCAACTTGTATTTGTATTTTTGGCATCCCGTAGTGGGATAGGCGGGCAAAAGGTGCCAACGTTTCCTGTTTTATAAAGAAACAAAGCCCTTTTCAAATTTAGATTGACAAAAAGAAAACTATTGAAAACTGTCAAGCTGCCCAAAAGTCTGTTTGAAAATAAGCAGACATTGGAAATCATCAACAAGATTTCTGAAAAACAAAGTTGCTGTGTTTCGGGTCTTGCGGGGTCTTCCTATGCCTTTTTTACAGCAAGCCTCTCAGAAAAAACCGATCAACCCCTTCTTTGGATTGCCGAAAACAAGGAAGAAGCGGCCTACTGTTTTAATGATTTAGAACGCTTGTTGCCCGACCGAGAAGTCTTGTTCTATCCTGCAAGTTATCGGAGACCATACCAAATCGAGCAGGTCGACAACGCCAATGTAATGATGCGGGCAGAAGTACTCAAAAAGATAAGTGCGAAATCAAAAGCCTGCATAGTCAGCTATCCCGATGCCTTGTTCGAACAAGTATTGACCCGCAAAGAACTCAAGAAAAAAACCCTTCAGCTAGGTGTGGGCATGGAAGTGTCTATAGATTTTGTAAACGAAGTGCTGTTCGAATACGAATTCCATCGGGTAGACTTTGTAACCCAACCCGGGGAGTTTTCTGTTCGAGGCGGGATTTTGGATATTTTTTCTTTTGACAGCGAGGTTCCTTATCGGTTGGAATTTTTTGGTGATGAAATAGACCGCATCAGCATTTTTGATGTTGTCAGCCAACGCTCCATGGAGTCATGCAAAAAGGTCGATATACTGGCCAATGTCGAACAAAAAATAGCTCAAGAACAGCGACAATCGTTTTGGTCTTTTTTGCCGGACAACACGCTTTTTCTACACCATGGTACATCTCATGTTGCAACGGTTTTGGACAGCATGTACAAGCAAACAGAAAATGTGGGAGAAGGAGAAACCTTAACAAAAACTGCCCCCGAAAAATTGTATTGCCAAGGAAACACGTTTGAGAAGGAGATCAACCATCGCGTCCAAATCGATTTTTCTGGACAAGCAAAGCTGGATCATCAGTTTCAATATAACTGCAGTCCGCAGCCGACTTTTCAACGCAATTTTGAGCGCATTACGGCACACCTGACAGAAAACGACCAACAAGGCGTACAAAACCATGTCTTTTGTAGCAATGACCAACAGGCCGCTCGGCTTAGACGCATTTTTGAAGAAGTAGAAATTCCACATCAGTTGCATGTGATGCCTTTATACCGTGGGTTTATAGATCACACAAATCAAATTGCATGTTACACAGACCATGAGTTTTTTGAGCGCTACCACAAGTTCAGACTCAAAAACGGATATGCCAAAAAACAAGCCATCAGTCTCAAGGAGTTTAACCAACTGCAAGTCGGGGATTATGTGACACACATCGACCATGGTATAGGCAAGTTTGGTGGCTTACAACACATAGAAGTTGAGGGCAAAAAGCAAGAAGCCATCAAGCTTATCTATGGCGAACGCGACATACTGTATGTAAGCATCCACAGCCTTCACAAAATTGCCAAATACAACGGCAAGGAGGGTACGGTTCCCAAACTCTTTAAACTGGGGTCAGCCGCGTGGAAAAAGCTCAAACAGAAAACCAAGAAAAAGGTCAAAGAAATTGCCTTTAACCTGATAGAGGTCTATGCCAAACGCAAAGTCAAAAAAGGATTTCAGTACGGACCCGATAGCTACCTACAACACGAGCTCGAAGCTTCTTTTATCTACGAAGACACCCCTGACCAACGCAAATCTACAGAAGCTGTAAAGTCAGATATGGAAAGTGAGCAACCCATGGACCGATTGGTATGTGGGGATGTTGGTTTTGGAAAAACCGAGGTGGCCATTCGGGCAGCCTTTAAAGCCGTTGACAACAACAAACAAGTCGCGGTTTTGGTGCCTACCACCATATTGGCCTATCAGCATTTTAACACCTTTTCCAAAAGACTGGCAGACTTTCCCGTGCGTGTGGATTATATCAACCGTTTTCGAACTGCCAAAGAACAAACCCAAATTTTGGAAGACGTCTCCTCGGGTGCCATAGACATACTCATTGGGACCCATAAGTTGGTCAGCAAACGAACGAAATTCAAAAACCTGGGGCTCCTAATCGTTGATGAAGAGCAAAAATTTGGCGTGGGTGTCAAAGAAAAATTACGCAGTTTGAAAGCCAATGTAGATGTACTCACACTGACGGCCACACCCATTCCGAGAACCTTGCAATTCAGTCTTATGGCTGCACGTGATTTGTCGATTATCAATACTCCGCCACCCAACCGGCATCCGATTGACAGTCAGGTGATAGGCTTTAGTGAAGAGCAGATTCGAGATGCCATCAGCTATGAAATCCAACGCGGTGGGCAGGTCTTTTTTGTACACAACCGTGTAGAGCACTTGGCCGAATTTAGTGGTATGATACAGCGCTTGGTGCCCGATGCCAAAGTTGCCCGTGTACATGGCCAAATGGAAGGCAAAAAACTTGAAACCACCATGCGCGATTTTATTGAAGGTAAATATGACGTTTTGTTGGCTACCACCATCATAGAAAACGGATTGGACGTGCCCAACGCCAATACCATTTTGATCAACAACGCCCACCAGTTTGGATTGAGCGACCTTCACCAGATGCGCGGCCGTGTGGGGCGTTCCAACAAAAAAGCTTTTTGCTATTTTATCTCAGCTCCTTTATCGACCCTGACCGACGAGGCTCGCAAACGTATGCGGGCACTTTCAGAACACACTGCACTGGGTGCAGGGTTTCAAATTGCCATGCGAGATTTGGAAATCAGAGGCGCCGGAGACCTACTCGGCGGAGAACAGAGTGGGTTTATTAATGACATTGGTTTTGAAACCTATCAAAAAATCTTAAAAGAAGCGGTAGATGAACTCAAAGAGTCGGAGTTTAAATCCCTTTTCGAAAACGAAGCACCCTCAAAAAAAGAAGTGCAAATCGATACCGACTTGGAACTGCTTTTCCCCGACGCTTATATCAACAATGTCAGGGAACGGTTGGTATGCTACCAAGATTTGGCTGAAATCAATGACGAGGATGCCCTAAAAGATTTTGTCGATCAGCTGAAAGACCGCTTTGGACCCCTTCCACAAAGCTCACAATCTCTGATTAACAGTGTGCGTCTCAAATGGGTATGTGGCAATCTTCATATCGGAAAAGCAGTGCTTAAAAAGGACAAACTCATCTGCTATTTTGATGCCAATCCCCAAAGCGACTTTTATCAATCTGACAGCTTTAGAGATTTGCTTTCAAAGTTACAAACCCACCCCATGAAAGGCACACTCAAAGAAAAAAAACAGAGCGATCGCAGCAGGTTGATGTTGGTCTTTGACCAAGTTCGAAGCATAGAAGCATCACTCGACTGCTTGGCATACTTAGCCTAAAAAAACTATAGCTGTTTGAGGTCTTTGATGACCCGAAATGCCTTATCAACCTGAGCCTCATTGACCAATATGGTAAACTCATTGGAAGTGGAAATTACCTCATAGATATTGATACCTTCCCATGAAAGACGTTGAAACACAAAATAGTAGATGCCCGGTACAGAAACATTTTCTGTAGGCAGCTTGACGGATATGGATGAAAGATCTTCCTCTTTGTGAATACACACTTCCTTTTCGAAACAGTTTTCTACATGCGCTGCCAGGTTGCTACTGACCACCACATTGCATTCATGAACCCCACGAGATGATGTGTAAAAATTTCCCTTATCATCAGAAATACTCGATAGCAATTTGGCTTGGGAAGCCAGCAAGCTAGGCGACACCTTGTAATTGTAATCGATTAGAGACGAACGCACAGTGATGTCCCCAATATTGCGAAGAGTTTTAATGATTTTTAAAGAAGAACGGAATTCAAAATCGGAAGACAAACGCTTCAGTGCCATCACTATGGCACCATTGCGTACCTCTTTGTTCATGACCTCACTGATTTCTTTGTTGATGATGCGCGCCAAGGAAGTCAGGTTGATGATTCCTTGGGTGAGTGCACTGACCAAAAAGGGCTTGCTTTTGATGTAGTCTTCTACAGCGGCTGCTATGGTTTTCATTTTTTTGTTTGTTGTTGTCATGCAAAAATAGTAAAAAACAAACAAATTGTTACTGATTTAACTCATTGTCAAAAAAAGTAATAGGCATTTTCGATAAATTCAATAATATGTCTGTTATTATGTTTTAAAATGCTAATAATATCAAGACTTACCTCCACATCCAAGTCTTGGGATTGTACAAAATGATTGGTGGCGGAGACCAACAAGCGCTGTTTTTTGGGGGTTACAAAACTTTGCGGCAAGCCAAAGTCAGCACTGCTACGCCATTTGACCTCAACCACAGACAGGCGGTTGCCTTTTTGGGCGATGATGTCGATTTCGGCTTTGCCAAAGCGATAATTTCGAGCCACGATGCGAAATCCTTGTTTGAGTAAATAGGCCACTGCCAAGTCTTCGCCCATACGGCCTCTGTCGGTAGGTTTCATCTTTGTCATTTGGGATTCATAAGGTATGAAAAATTGAGCTATAGAGGGATAAATTCCTATTTTTGCGACTGATCAGCAATAGATGACAGCAAAGCGATACACCCTTACTGCCGCCCTTCCCTACACCAACGGTCCGATTCATATCGGGCACTTGGCTGGGGTCTATGTGCCAGCAGATATTTATGCCCGTTATCTGCGTCTTAAAGGCAAAGATGTTCTCTTTGTCTGTGGTAGCGATGAGCATGGAGTGGCCATCTCTATGCGGGCACGAAAAGAAGGCAAAACCCCTCAAGAAATTATCGATCATTATCATCAGCTGATCAAAAGCTCATTTGAAGATTTTGGAATTTCATTTGATTACTACGGCCGCACGTCTGACCCCATTCATCACCAAACAGCCGGTGATTTTTTTAAAAAATTACACGAGCAAGGCGATTTTGTCGAACAAACCACCGACCAGCTCTATGACGAACAGGCCCAACAGTTTTTGGCTGATCGGTTTGTCGTCGGCACCTGTCCCAAGTGTGGTCACCCCGAAGCCTATGGCGACCAATGTGAAGCCTGTGGCAGTTCGCTTAACGCAACAGACCTGATCGATCCCAAATCGACTTTGAGCGGCAGCACCCCTACCCTCAAAGCCACCAAGCACTGGTTTCTGCCCCTAGAACGCTATCAAGACTTTTTAGAAGAATGGATTCTCAAAGGGCATGCCGATGATTGGAAGCCCAATGTGTATGGGCAGGTCAAATCGTGGCTCGACGACGGACTCAAACCCCGTGCAGTTACCCGCGATTTGGATTGGGGCATCCCGGTGCCTGTAGCCGGTGGTGAAAACAAAGTCCTCTATGTGTGGTTCGATGCACCCATCGGCTATATCTCTGCCACCAAGGCATGGGCCGAGGCGAGTGGAAAAGACTGGCGGCCCTACTGGCAAGACTGCGACACCGAATTGATACACTTTATTGGCAAAGACAATATTGTTTTTCACTGCATCATATTCCCTGCCATGCTCAAAGCCGAAGGCTCTTTTGTGTTGCCCGAAAATGTCCCTGCCAATGAGTTTTTGAATTTGGAAGGACAAAAATTATCCACTTCCAAAAACTGGGCCGTTTGGCTCCACGAATACCTCCAAGAATTTCCGGGGAAGCAAGATGTGTTGCGCTATGCGCTGACCGCCAATGCGCCCGAAACCAAGGACAACGACTTCACCTGGCGTGATTTCCAAGCGCGCAACGACAGCGAATTGGTGGCCATTTATGGCAATTTTATCAATCGGATTTTGGTGTTGACCCACAAATATTACGGAGGTAAGGTGCCTACAGCCAACACCTTGACCACTGTCGACCAAGAAACCCTAAAAGCCCTGAGGGATTTGCCCAATGAGGTCGCAGCATCACTCGACAAATACCGTTTTCGTGAGGCCAGCCAAACGATGATGAAAATCGCACGTTTGGGCAACAAATATTTGGCCGACGAGGAACCTTGGAAAAAGATGAAGACCGACCCAGATCGGGTGCAAACCATCATGCATACGGGCCTTCAGGTGGCTGCGGTACTATCACTAGTAAGCATGCCTTTTTTGCCACATACGGCTAAAAAGCTACGCCAGTTGTTGGGATTGCCCCAAGAAGCTTCTTGGGACGAACTTTCCCAAAACGAATGGCTTGCACCGGGCAGCCAATTACAAACACCCGAACTGTTGTTTGAAAGAATCGATGACAGCGCTATTGAGGCACAAATCGACAAACTCAAAAACCCGTCGTGAGGGCCTGCGCTCCACAGAGCGCCAGACCCCAAACGGCTTACAACAACAGAAGCTCGTCACAATGTACCTCGGTAACATAGCGCTTTTCGCCTTCTTTGTTTTCATAAGTACGGTGCACCAGTTTGCCTTCGATAGCCACTTTTTTACCTTTTTCTAGATACTGTTCGCTCAGCTCTGCCAGCTTGCCCCAAGCGACCACTTGGTGCCATTGGGTGTTTTCGACCCGCTCGCCTTGGGCGTTTTTGTAGTGGTCGTTGGTGGCCATGGAAAACTTGGCGCCTTTGCGCTTGTTTTCCAATTGAAGCATCTCTGGATCGGCACCCAAGTGGCCAATCAGCGTTACACGGTTTTGAATTTTGTTCATGATATAAAGATTTAAAGTGAAACAATGGCCCAAAACTAACGTCCTTTTTAGGCGGTAGTCGGTTGTTTTTCCTTTACTACCGATTGTAGTCGTTTGTTGTCGGTTTTTATGGATAGTTGTATTATACTGAGGGGAAATAAAAAAAGGTCGACTTGCTTTGGGTTGGAGGTTTGGCATAGAGTTTGTACATTTGAACGTACAAAATATAGTACATATGAAAGCCATTAGTATTTCCACATTGCGTAAAAACATCAAAGCACATTTTGATTATGTTTCAAAATCTTTGGAGGTGATTGTAGTTCCTAGAACCAAAGAGGAGGACGCGGTTGTTATCATGTCTATCCAAGAGTACAATGCCCTCAAAGAAACCGAATATCTGTTGTCTTCCAAAGCCAATAGAAACAGACTGATGGAATCGGTAGCCCAAATCGAAAGGGGTGAAGTGGTCGCCTATCCAGACACCAAAGACTAAAGCCCCCATGCATATTGAATTTACTACATACGGATGGGAAGATTTTTCTTATTGGGTGGAAAACGATATGGATACGGTCGTTAAAATCAAAGCTTTGATTGGCTCTATCAAGCAGCAGCCGTTCAAAGGTTTGGGCAAGCCCGAACCCTTAAAATATGGGCTGAAAGGATTTTGGTCTCGGAGAATTACTTCAGAGCACAGGCTGGTTTATAAAATATCCGGAAAACGGGGCGTGGATCAAAAATGCACCATCCTACAGTGTCGGTTTCATTATGAGGGTTAGATGGGGCTGATTATCAACTTCCAATTAACCATCAAGAATTTTTTATACTTTTAAACATCTCAAATCGAATCTGCCATGCCACGCCTATGTTTGGAATGTAACCAACCCATATCGGGACGGATAGACAAACGTTTTTGCGACGATGCTTGTCGCAACCACTACAACAACCGTCAAAACCGTGACCGCACCCGTCTGATGCGCAATACCCACCATGTGTTGCGGAAAAACCACCGCATCTTGTGCCAGCTCAACCCCAAAGACAAAACCAAAATTTCTCGAAAAAGGTTGATCGAAGAAGGCTTTTCCTTTGACCATATCACCCTGTTGTACCGCACCCGAAAAGGCACACGCTACTACTTTGTGTATGACCAAGGCTATTTGCCATTAGAAAACGATTGGTATATGCTGGTTAGGCGGGGTTAGCGCCAGCGTTGGCTGCGCAATTTCAGCGCGGCTAGCACCACATCCCGACGGCTGATTTGGCCTACCAAAAGTCCGTGTTTAAGCACCGGCAAACGGCGGCGGCTGTTTTGGTGGAATTGGCGTGCCGCATCAAAAATGGTAGCATCGTGGGCAATGGTATTGACAGGCGTGGTCATAAAATGGGCCACACTTTTTTCCAAAATAGGCATGTTAAAATAGCGGCTCTCGGAAATCTGCTTCATACAATCGGCCTCGGAAATGATGCCAATAAGTTTGCCACTATTGTCTACCACAGGGCCACCCGAAATACGGTGTTTGGCAAAGGATTCCATGATTTGCAGGATGGATTGTTCAGGAGAGAAAGTGATCAAATCACGGGTCATATAGTCCGAAACGAGCAAAGGCGGGTTGGGGGCCTGTGGGGCCTTGGCGCGTGCACCTTGAAAGCTCTTGACTGCCATGATAATTTCATTTTCTCACTCAATATACAATATTTTTTAAAACCACTCCCTATCCTATCCACTCAAAAGGCTGTATTTTTGGGGAGATGAGTGCGACATATGCCGTATTGGGTTGTGGTTGGCTGGGGCTTCCATTGGCAGAAAGCCTACGGAAATCGGGACACCCAGTTCGTGGCAGTGTACGACGCCAAACGGCCCTTGCAGCTCTAGAAGATGTGGGAGTGGCACCCCATCTTATCCATCTGCATGAGGATAAGGTCGAGGGCGCAATTTCACTTTTTTTGGAGGGGGTTTCTCGTCTTTATCTCACCATCACTCCCGGACTGCGAAAGGATCCCAAACGCAATTTTGTAGCTGTGATAGAAAACTTGGTACCCCACATAGTCAAAAGCCAAGTCAGGGAAGTGGTGTTTACGAGCAGTACGAGTGTGTTTGGAGCCACCCAAGGCGTTGTAGGGCACGATACCGTCCCATTGCCCAATACGGAAAGTGGAAGACAGTTGCTTGCTGTAGAACAATTGCTGTTGGCGCAAACTTCATTTGCTACTCAAATCCTTCGATTGGGTGGATTGGTAGACCGGAATCGACATCCGGCCCAAACACTGGCACGCAAAGAAATCATCACAGAACCCCAAGCACCCATCAATCTTATCCACAGGGCTGATGCCATGGGTCTTTTGCTTCACTTGCCCAATCAAGCACCTTGGAACAATGTTTATCATGGGGTGGTACCATGGCACCCATCAAAAAAAGATTTTTACGATCAGGCTGCGAAAGAACTGGGGCTCCCTCCACTGCGATTTAGCGATATGCCAGGAGCTACCAACAAAAAGGTAGTAGATCTCCGTATTGAAAACGAATTAGGCTACGTCTTTAAAGAACCCCGTCTGGGTCTTACAAATTGGGTTGGGTAGCCAAGCGGTTGTAGTGGCGCGCAAAAACATTCCACGCCCATACCACATCTTCCATATCGGTTGCAAACTCGGGCGCTGTGTGTTGGGATGCATCGGTATAGCGCACGATTCCTATACGTGTTCGAAAGACTTTGTACCTACCGATGAGTTGTGGGATTTGTAGGGTGTCAGGAAAATCAGCAGCTTTGATTTTGTCTGCCTCTTGGGCGATGGCTTGGAGCTGTACTGCTAGGTTTTTATAAGGTATTTTGGGCAAGTCGGAAAGTTGGGCAAACAAAGGGGCAAAAAGTTGATTTTCATCGACAGCGATTTCTGTTAGCTCAGGTGCATTGACAAAAAACAGCTTGTCCGCATTGTCATTGAGTGATTTCTCAACAGGGGGAGGGGTGTGTTGGGTGCAAGCCACACAAACCAAAGCCAATAACAAAAAACGAACTTTCACAGTGCTAAGATACGGCCTAATTGCAACTTCAGACAATGACATGAAATGACCCCCTTACGCCCTGCTAGGCGTGTGTTTTAGTTTTATATCCGGGTTCGTCTTCGAGCGCCATTTTTGGGGTACGGTCTTCATAGAACAATCCCCAGTGTTTTTCGGGTTCATTTGGGTCGGAGGAGCCTTTCCAAGGTTCATCAAAGGCTTCAAAAACAAAAGTCAAAATATTGTGTGCGTCGGTCCAACGACACAAAGCGTCATAATACATTTTTTGAAACACCACATTGGCATGCGCCTTTGGAAAACCGCGGCCGTTGGCGTTGGTGGCCCATCCGGCTTCAGTGATAACTACGAGTTTATCAGGGTAGCGCTCGGACACTTGATTGTAATTGCTTTGGGTATGCGCCAAGGCATGATCTATGGATTGGTTTTCCCAAAGTGGGTAGGTATGAATAGAAATAAAATCCAATTCCTCCACGAGTGGTGCCAGTTTGTCGAGCCATGGCACATAGTTTTCACAGAAGGTAATCGGCTGATGGGTGGCTGCTTTTACTTTTCTGACGTACGCGATCATGGCCTCCACAGAGACCATATTGCCGGACCAATCCACGCATGATTCGTTGCCCACTGCCGTCGAAAAAATGATGTCGGGATACTGATTCGCCCACTCAATCAGTGTCTCTACTTGTTGTTGGTTTATTTTTTTGTTATTAGCAATTTGCTCTTTACTGAAAGTACCTCCCCAAGGGCAATGAGGGTTCGAGACCTCCCCTTCAAGATAGGCGCCTAGCATCACCTTTAGGGGCAACTGTTCGTCACGAATGACTTTGAGTACCGTTTTGGCATGTGGGTCACAACTGTAAAGTCTGATGTAGTTCCAGTGGTCTTTGACGAGGTGTAGGTCTTCTTTAATTTGGGCATAGGTGGGATATGTGCCTCCCGGTCTTTGCCCTTCGCGAAATCCGGAGTAGCAGACAGCTGGGCCTTTGGATATAGAAAGTACTTTGGTATAATCCATAAATCGACTCGTTATAAAGGCCAAACTAGGTGTTAAACTTAAGTTGTTCGTCTTTATCCCACAAGCCCCAATAGGCACCCACGTCTCCTTCTGCTCCTACCTTCCAGGGTTCATCAAATGCGGAGAAATAAAACATTTCAATCGCGTCCTCTTTTGACCACAACTGGGCGTTGATGTAGTACTGCAGTGCGTTTTCGTAAGATGGATGTGCGTCGCCGAGACTGGATCCTTGACTCGGCCATCCGGTTTCTGTAATGATTACTTTTTTGCCGCCTCCAACATCTTTGGCATGGTGGTACATCTGCTTCATGTAAAGGAGTGAATAGTCGATATGACAGGCTTCCCAGTAGGGGTAACAGTTGGCCAATATCACATCGCATGCTTCTGTGATTTTGGGTCTGCTGGAAAACTCATAATAGGCATCCACATAGCCGACCTCTATGTTGGGCACCGCTTCTTTAAAGCGAATGATGTAGTCGATGAGTTGCTGCTCGGAAAGTTCCTTTCTATACATTACCTCATTGCCCACGGCTGCGATATCTACATGTCCATCGCGACACAATTGAATGAGGCCGTTTAGCTCTTTCTCATTTTGCTCTAAATCGTCACTCAACCAAGCGCCCACCAAGGTTTTTAAACCATACGATTTGGCCAAAGCGGGTATTTGTTCGTTACCTTCTGTACAGGAAAAGCTTCGGATCCAGTTGGTATAGGGTGCTATACATTCCAATTTTCTGCGGATTTGTGCTTCGCTCAACGCATCCCCAGGATTTTGTCCCTGATCGTAAGGGCTAAAGCAAATGCCGTGCATTTTGGATTTTAGAACCGTTGTTGAAATTTCTTTTAGCGTGTCTTGGCTGTGTTTGGATTGTGAAAATCCGGCTAGTGATAAGTGTTTTTCTTTTCTATATGACATGGCAATATTATTTACTGTTGCGCTCCGCGAGAATTTTACTTACTTCTTTGGCGCTCGACTCATTAATTTCATAGTTTTTCATCACATAAATGGCAATACAAGTTCCTATAACGGGCAGTACTGAGTAAAAAATACGCAACCCAGTCATGGCACTTTCCGTTTGTTCAGGCAGACTGGCATCGAAACCTACTGAACTCATAATAACACCACTAAACAAGCCTGCTAAGGCGGTGCCAAACTTGACCATCCACCAATACAGAGCCCCAAAAGTAGCCTCTTTTCTGGGCAAACCATTGTTGAGCTCGTCCAAGTCGCAGGTATCTGCGGTCATACTCATCATCAGGGTAAACAAACCGCCAATTCCAAATGAGAACAAGGGAAGAGCGAACAAAAACATATAAGGCTTGTCAGGGATAAATAAGAACCAAAACAATATGTAGCCCAGTATAGAAATCGCTTGCGAAATCATAAATGTTTTTTTCTTGCCCAAACGTTCAGACATTTTGGTCACAATTGGAATCACCAAAAAAGTTGTTAGCAACGCGCCTACAGAACCATGAAGAGTAGGCCATACGCCGGCAGCGTTTGCGTCGCCCTGAAATAAGTAGTAAACAATGATAAAAAATGAAAACGCCGCAATGGTTTGGAAAGAGTTGAAAATAAAAAATGTAGCCACACACAAACGAACAAAAGGTCTGTTGTTTGCGGCATCTTTAAAGCCTATGATAAAGGTTGAAAAATTGTCCTTGATGGTTTTGAAAGTAATCGAAATCAATGTGTCATCGTCGATTGTTGACTTTCCCTTTATAAACAATGCGGGCACCAAAGCCAAAAGGGTACAAAACACACTTACATAGATGGCAAGAGTGCGGGTGCCCGATTCAGGGGAACTAAACCAGCTATCGTCATAAATGATGATCCAAAACCAAGGCACAATGACCCATGCCCACTGGCCAATCCATTGTGCGACAGCCATGATGCGTGTACGTTCGTGAAAGTCATTGCTCATTTCATATCCAAGAGCTACATAGGGTACACTAAAAATGGTAAGACCCAAATAAAACAAAACAGACAACAGTAAAAAATACCAAAAATTGAAAGTTAGCCCGTTCTCAGGATAGAGTTGCCACATGGCGATAAATGAAGCTCCCATAATGAAGGCACCTACAAAAATATACTGTCTTCGACGGCCCCAACGTGATTTGGTATTGTCAGATATAAAACCCATAAGTGGATCGGTCAGTGCGTCGACTACTCTGGGTAAAAAGAAAATCAATCCCCACATCAGCGGGTCAAAACCAAAGTCTTGAATCAACACCACCATAAAAACGCCCAGCGCAGCAGGAAACATTTGCATGGCAAGCATGCCAAGTCCAAAGAAAATTTTCTTGCTCATGGGGACTTTGTTTGTAGTTGCTGTTTTCAAAATTGAAAGGTTTTAGTTAGTTCTTATTTTATGTACCTAATGTCTTTATGTAAAGGTTTGTCTGGATCAATGCTCATTGACAAAGTGAAAGTGCCAGGTTCTACCACCCATTGGTTTTGGGCGTCGACAAACTTGAGGTCTTGGGTGTCAACTTCAAAATAGACTGTCGTTTGTTCGCCCGGAAGAAGCTTGTGCTTTTGAAAGGCAATCAGTTTTTTGGCATCAGGGGCTACAGAAGCTATTTGGTCTTTGACATACAGTTCAACAGCTGTTTTTCCAGTACGAGTACCGGTGTTTGTTAGGTTCGCTTGTAGCTTGACAGACCCTTCCCCTTGTATGGTGTCAACATCTAGTTTTAGGTTGGACAGCGTAAAGGTGGTGTAAGACAAACCATGTCCGAAGGGGTATTGAGGATAAAATCCTTCGTAACCCCAATTGACATCACGTATGTCTGTTTTTTTATGATAGTAGGGCAATATGTTCCCTGTGTATTTTGGATAGGTGTACGGCAATTTTCCGCTGGGATTGGTGATGCCAAACAGCGCATCTGCAATGGCTCTTCCGCCCTCTTGGCCAGGAAGATACGCCATGAGTATGGCGTCAGTCAGCGGTTCTATCTCGCGTATGATACGCGGACGGCCCTGTACCATGACCAATATGATGGGTTTGCCCAAAGGGCTGAGTTTTTTTATCAATTCTTGTTGGGCAAGGGGCAGATCCAACGCGTTGATATCCGAAGGTTTTTCAGTGGCAGGCAACTCGCCAACACAAACTACAATTTGGTCTGCATAGCGCGCTTTCTGTACAACCTCATCAATATTTACATCAGTCAGATAGTCTGTGCCCTGACTATACAAAGTGTTTTTGGAGCCGTTGATGGTTTTGATAGCTTCAAAAATGGTGGCTTTACTTGGGTCATTGAACTGGGTCATTTGTCCTAAAAAAGTGCGTGACCATGCCCCATTAAGTACATTGAGAGAGTGCGCCGCATAGCCGGTTACCAAGGTTTTTGCTCCGGGTTTCAGTGGCAGTATGCCCGTGTTTTTGAGCAAAGTCAGGGACTCCGTGGCAGCTTGGTAGTTTAGGTTGATATGTTCCTCACTCCCAAGATTTGGGAAATCTTTGGGGTTGTTGTAAGGGTTGTCAAAAAGATTTAAGCGAAACTTAAGACGCAAAACTCGACGTACAGCATCATCGACACGCGCCTGTGGAATCGCGCCTGTTTCTACACCCTCTACTATATAATCTACCACATCTGCATCATAAGGGTTCATCAACATATCGAGACCCGCATTGATGGCCATCCAAGTGGCTTCTTTTTTATTGTCAACGACTTCGTGAGCTTCTATCAAAAATTCTACATCGCTAAAGTCTGAAAGAACCACACCTTCAAAGCCCATTTCCCCTTTAAGGATGTCATTGATGTAATAGCTATTTGCATGGCAAGGAATGCCATTGACCGCATTGGAGCTGACCATCACACTCATAGCTCCCGAAGCAACAGCCGCCTCAAAAGGCGGTATGAAGTACTGTCGCAACATACGCTCGGGAATAACCGCATTGGCGCGGTCTTTTCCGTTGGCACCTGCACCATAGCCCAAGAAGTGCTTTACACACACCGCCGTACGCGTACTGTCTGAAAGTGTGGTGCCTTGAGCCCCTTGAATATAAGCATTTGTCATTTGAGAAACCACATAAGGGTCTTCACCAAAACTTTCCGCCATCCGACCCCATAGTGGACTAAAGGCCACGTCTGCATTGGGATTGTACGTCCAAGGCATGGAGGCTGCGCGCGACTCATAGGATGTGATTTCGGCAGATCGAGCAACCAAGTCTGTATTGCGCGATGCAGCCAAGCCAATTTGGTGAGGAAACATCACAGAGTTTTTGACATAGTTGGCACCGTGTATGTTGTCAATACCATATATTACTGGTATCCCCAACCGGGTGTTTTTAAGTGATGCGTCCTGAATGGTTTTGACTATATAGTGCCATGTGCTCGCATCGGGAAGAAAATGCGGGTGTGGGGTGTTATGAATAGAACCCACATTGAGTTTCTCAATATATTTTTTAAACCGAACGCTATCGAACTCGACTTCGCTACGCTCGTCCCAGTAGCCTCCAGTCAACACACTGGGCAAACCCAAATTGAGCATTTGACCGGCCTTCTCCTCTAATGTCATTTGAGACAATAGCCCATTGATTTTGCTTTCTTCGGCAGACTCATGGGTACAGGAAAATAAAAGCAAACTCAAAAGACTCAATTTTAGAAGGGTGAAACGCATATTTATTTGGTTGGCGGGGGAATAAGGGTGGTTAACAATTTGTTTTCGTCTCCATCAAAGGTTTTGGTGATGGGTCGGCCGTCACGGGTAAGACCATCAAAAACGCCGGCTTCTACTAGATCCCATAAGGCATATTTGGCCTGCCCCTGTAGGTTGATCAGACCGAAATGATTTTCAGAGCCCATGGGGTTTTTAGCGTCTTTCCACTGTTCGTCAAATGCTTCAAAATAAAAACAGGAAACACCGTTTTCATTTGACCACTGGCGTAAATAGTCATGGTATTTTTTGGCTTTGTATTCGTCTGCCGCCTGAGAACCTGCTGCCCCATATAGGCCATTAGACTTAGTTGCCCATCCGGTCTCTCCTATGTGTATGGGCTTGTCAACCCCCAAACTCAGCATATAGTTTCTGACATCATTGTATTGCCCCGCTGCAAACTCCCCTGCTCGCTGCATGGCAGCATCTATTTGTTCAATAGCAGTCCACTCAGGCACCCGATTGTACCAAAAGTCAGGGTTATAGTGGGAATTGTGAAAAGGATAGGTGTGCATAGAAATAAAATCTACTGCACGAATCAGCTTGTTTAAATCTTCTGTATGATAGGCAGGGGAAGCCCCACCCCATGAGGCGAAATCGTCAGAGCTGGTAATCCATAAATCCTTTGGTAAATCCCCTTTCTTCTTCAACTCCTGTAGGTAATTCACCCATTTGAGTATCACGCCGGGTGGCACAAAATAACTGCTTGCCCAATGTACCATAGCCTCATTGCCCACAGCGATGACTTTAACAATATCTGGGTATTGTTGGGCATAAGCTACGGCCCGATCAATTTCTGCTGCATTGTAGGCTTCATCTTCCTGGCTATGGTCAGGATTGGGTGTCCATGCGTCTTTGCAATTGATCCATGCACCCACCATGACATACATCTCAAATTGAGGGTCCACATTTTTCATCTCACCAATTGCCTTTAACAAATGGGGCAACTCGGCCAGCTCAGTATTGTAGGTGCGTAGAACCTTAATCCCCATTGCTGATAGGATACGCATGTCATCCTTGATTTGTTCTACTGTGGGCACCGAATCTCGGGTTGGCTGTCGATATCCACCATAGGAAATTGCCTGATAGTAAGGGTTGCCAAGTATCTCTGCCGCTGTCGGGCTGGTTGCCGTTGGCGAACAGCTTGAAAAAAACACTGCCATGAAAGGTAGCGCGTAGACAAATAGATGAGAGAAAGCCTTATTTTTCATATTAAAAATACACGTGGATTTGTTGGATTTGCCCGCTTCTGTCAAAGACAGTCTGAGATTGATCTTTGTCAAGGTGATGGGCTTCGATAAACTCTTTTTTTTTGTCGGCCAAAGTGAGTTCGATTCCTTTTTGTGAGTGGTTGTTGTGATAGACAACTGGGATTTGACAATAGGTGAAACTCAGTGCATCTGCAGGGACTACCAGTGATTGTTTGTTGTTGTGAACATCATAATATTCGAAGACCTCCTCTTGGGCCAAAAACTCTTCTGAACGAACAATTTGAGGGTCAAAATGCAAAGAACCTTCTTTTGCAGAAACACCAAACTCGCCCCATCTACAAATAATGTCTTCTTTGACCTGTCCTGTCATGCCGGGCTGTTGAGCGCCCCTACCGGCAGGTGTATGGGAGTACGGATCGGTAGGAAAAGCACCATAATCTTGAGGTGTTTTGTGTGCGCCGATACCGTCAACCACTTGATAGTAATGATCACGGAGTGCAGCAATGGTTTCTTTGGAAGCTTGTTCTTCAATAGAAGTCCATAGTACCTCCTGTACCGCCAAGGCCAGTTTAGAGACCATGTGCCAATAGATAGAGCCCAAACCTTCAAAACCAAAGAAAGTTCCTGACCTTCCCGTAAATGACTTGTGGTCGAATAGATCCTCAAAAAGGTTCATGAGTTGAGTGCCCTCTTGGTTGACTAGGGTTTGGTATTGATTACCAAGGCTTGCCAAAGCAGTCTCAAGGCTATTGGCATTGGTGAAATTCCCATTGAAGTGATAGGCTCCAGTACTGTCTTTCTGTACGATCTGTTTGTTGTTGTCTGATAGCAGTTGGGATAGCAGTTTGGAGTTTTCTACCGCTTTCTTCGGGATGTTGTTTTTCTCAAAGAATCGAGGTAGCGACTTATTTGGATAGAGTATATAGCTGTTTTGATCCGGGCGATAAAGTTTGCTCTGGCGCATCTGATTTAGCACTTCTAGTGCTTCTTCTGGAGCCAGATAGCCTGAGCTCAACACAGCCACTTGACCTTCTAACATTTCGGACAGGTAGGCTATTGAGACTCCTTGATTCTCGTTAAAAGAGATAAGGTTGTAGGCATGATAGAGTCCATCTGCACGTCTGTTAGCTACAATAGACTGGTCGATAAATGCCAAACTTACTCTGACAAATTCTCTTAAGTCAGCAGTGTCAATGGATGTGGTTTCTGCAGAGAACCCATTTTGATAAATTTGGTTTCTGTATTGACTACCTGCTTGCCCCAATGCATCCACAACCGCTTTGCGATCCACATCACTTATGGAATGATTGAGCAAAGATTCATGCTTCAACAGGCTTTGGGTGATGTTTTGGAAAAACGCATACAATTCTTTTGAAACCGCAGTTGGGCCTTTGTCTATTGACGAAATTAAATTGTCAAAGAATTTGAAAAAGCGACGCATATAATACAAGGTCACCATGGAGGTGCCATTTCCAACAAGGGCATTGTTGGCGTCATTCCATTCAGGACGTTGGGTATTCAACCAAATACCTGCTTCAGGGACAAAGTTTGACATTTTTGCCAAAATGGTGGCTAACAATTTCTCCAACATATTGACGTGGTACACGTCACCGCTAGGGTCTTTGAGCAAGGCACCATCGGCCCCTAGTTTAACCTTTTGACGATCTATTTGATCATGTAAAGGCCTGTCGAAAATGATGGTGTCTTTTGGGTTGGCTACGATTTCTTCGTAAGGTTTGATAATGTAGGGTACATGTGCATATACAAAACGCTTCTCTTGAAGGAAAGATGCGAGCTTACCGGGATGGTGCTTTTGGGCAAACTCTAAAAACTTCAAAAGATATATAATCTGATGATCCCCCCAATAGCCTATATATGACCAGGGATCGTGCGGTTCAATAATTTCCCAATCAAAGCCATCTTTTGTCACCCTGTAGGGGTTGTAGCCGTCGAACGTTGATGCGTTTAAGAACCTGAAAATCATCCCCTCTATAAAGGTGGGATAGGCATGCGCAAGCGCCTCCCAATTCTGGAAAATATCGCGCCAGTTGCCTTGATAATCTAGAATTTTGGAACCATCATTTTCATTTTGGGTATTGATCGAAAACCAGTTCCACGGGCGGCTTGGATCTCCGTGACGGCGACTAAATTTAAGTGGTAAGTACTCCGCACTTAAGCGCTGTATGGTTACAGAAGGGATCTTATTTATGGTAGCCGTCAATTGGCTTAGGTCAAAAATATCACCGAGTTGATCGAGCTTTTCTTTGTGTTGTGCGAAGGCCTCTTTATTTGCTTTTTGTAGATAGTCTAAAAAATCTGCCTTTTCAATTTGGTAGTTGTCATCAAAAATTCCACCACGCATGATGTTGAACAGCGTATTGGAAAAGTGACGCATGATGGTACGCTTGTCTTCCGTTTTTTGAAGACCGTCAGAGGCAGCACACAGCCTGATAAGCTTCTCAGTGCCGGCCTTTATATCGGTATGAAGTTGATCAATTATGTCACCACTCTTAATGGCATCCGCCAAAGCACGTATGCCTATCATGGACTGATTGACTTCTGCCACAACATACCAAGTTTTGTCGGCGCCTTTGTCAAGTGTCAATGTGTCTGCAATGAAATAGGCGCCTTTTTCTCCTTTGTTTTCCAATTCTTCTGTTAGCTTTTGACCTCTTCGAAAAGCTTCTAATTGGAAAGAAGACAGCAAGTAGGTGGGTTGGTCAAGACCCGTGGACCATACTGTAGTGGCTTTCAGTGCTTCGCTTGGTTCGGCGCGGTCGACTATGATGGCACTGAGTGCATAGATGCCAAGCCCTAAATCTTTTTCGAGTTCACATTTTTTGTAAGCATCCACCAAGTTGCTTTTGCTGTTTTGCAAATCCGCCTCGACTCCGTATGGAACCAAATTTTGGATGCCGTCCAAGACATGAATTACACGGGTAATGTCCCCTGAGTTGGTCAGCGTAGCCTGACGCACGAAACCAAACTTGTTGCTTGAACTCCATTGATAGCGAAACGTAAGATTTAGGTCATGATTGATTTGTTCAAAAATCAAAGTGTTGCCATACTCGCTCTTAAACAGGTTGGTTTCAAGGTCGTACAAGTGGTTGGTGTACACTGAAAAGGGTTCCCACAAATAGGTTTTGTCATTAAATTCAACTCTCAATATGGTTTTACTCCCGGTAATTTCTGATGTTTCTGTGATTTTATCTACCGTGTAGTAGGGGAATAGGGACTGGTTACAGTCTTTTCTTCCGGCAGATAAGCCACCATTACTTGCGATAAACATCCAGTGATTGGCATCACTGACTATACTCATAAAGAAGGGAGGCATGTTGTCTACATTACTGATTTTGTAGAACCATTCTCCATCGATTTTTACCAAGTCTCCGCCCGTTGGACGTGAATGAACCTTACGTTCTGTTTGGCCAATATACATTTGTGTCTTATAATTTTTTGTCAGTGGTATTCATCAACCACTGACCTTATTGTTTTACATTTTTGTTTACCAAAAAAGGAATGTTAGCTGTAGCAACGTGTTGGTTGTTGTCGTGTACATAGACAAAAATTCGGTAGGCACCTTCTGTGTCGGGTACCGAAAATTCCATCACTCCTTTGTTCAATATTTTTCTATTCCACGCCACACTATCGGGACGCTGTTCCCAATCACCACCGTCTTTCAGATCTGTGCTTTCATGGAGGATTTCAAAAGAGTACGATAAATCATCTCCATTGATATCTGTACACATAACCTCGGCTTGATAGGTTTGGCTTGCAACAAGTTTCACATCGCTGTAAGCATCTTGTCCGTTTAGCAGGAAAGATTGGATTTGAGGGGCTCTGTTTTGAGGCCATTCCCCACTCCACAGATATTCCATGACATCCACAGACTCAGTAGTACTGCCGTCTTCAGTAAAAATTCCGTACCAAGTGGGCGTACGCTCTTGTTTTTGCCCCCACAAAAAGACATATGAGCCTATACATTGGGCACTGTCTTTTTGAATGCTATTTTGGTAACGTTTCAAATAATTTGCTGCCTTAACGGTACTGTTCTCTTCAATGGGAACGCCCCAAGAGGTTTTGGGAACTTCCCAATGTCCTGTAGCGCCCCATTCGGTAACCATATAAGGCCCTTCCCAACCGTAGTCACGAACTTGTTTGGGAAGCTGTTCGAGCTTTCCATACACCTGAAAAGACAGGATATCCAAATCAGGAGCGCGGTCTTTGATTTCTGCCACTTCACGACGAGAGATACCGGCTAGTGTAGTTGTTGTTGGATGGTTAGGGTCTATCCGGTGAATCATTTTTGAAATGTCGTTGACCGCATCCCATACTTTGGGGTTGTTGTAACGAAGGTTGAGTTCGTTTCCTATCGACCAAATCAGCAAAGCCGGGTGGTTCTTAAGTGCCACCACTTCTTGCTTGATTCGCTCTAATTGGGCAGCAACTGCTTTTTGATCATTATAGTCAAACCCATGACGCTCACGAGCCACTTCAATACCCATAGTGACCTTGAGACCATGTTTGTGAGCCTCGTCCAAAACTTCTACCGCGCTTTGTTGCCCATTTTCGGTACGCCAGGTGCGGAAAGAGTTGCCTTTGTGCTTGGCCAGTGCTGCAATATTGCCAAACTCCAAACCGGCTCCGTTGATGTAAAAAGGTTTGTCATTGACCAAAAGGCTGTGCTGGCCATTGTTATTGGTAAGTGTTACACGTGCTGGACCTTCCATTTTGGTGGGATTCATCATATTATCAAAACCCACGTAAGCTGTGCTTAATAACAACACTAACAATGCGGCAATACGTGAGTAATTTTTTTTCACTTTGAGAAACTTTTAGCTGATTTCAGTTACGAGTTCTTTCTCAATTTGTTCTAGGGACTTTCCTCTAGTTTCAGGGAGTATGCGTACAAACAAGACTACCCCCACTACGGCAAGGGAGCCATAAATTAAAAACGTGATAGCGCTACCCAAGTTGGACAATTCCCAAGGGAAAATCTGTTGGATGGTCCAACTGGCAAAAGAGTTGACAAAGCCAATCGCTCCAATCGCCAATCCACGATAACGGTTGGGGAAAAGCTCTGAAAGCATGACCCACATGACCGGTCCCAATGAAAAAGCAAAACAAGCGATAAAGCCCAATATACCTATCAATACTAGGGTCGCATTCATGTCGATGGCTGCTTCCAAAATAGCCCCTTCATGTTTGGCAAAAGCTTGGCTGCCTATGGCTTCTTTGACGTCGTTTTTAAAAGCTACGTCACTATAATAGGTTTGATTTTGAAACTGGGCGAGTTTAAAAGACGCTATGCCGTCCAATTGGGTGATTTCGTTTGCGGTGAGTTGGTATTTGGCTTGGCTAAAGCCATATGCACATAGCAGTAAACTGACAGCAATGCCCGTCATACCTACAATCAGCAAGGGTCTGCGCCCCATGCGATCGATAAGATACATTGCTAATAGGGTAAACAATACGGTAGTGAAACTCAATAACACCCCAGATGAAAAGGCTGCATCTGTGCCGATTCCTGTTTGCTTAAAAATAGAAGTTGCGTAGAAATAAATGGCATTTATTCCTGTGACTTGTTGTAGAATTCCCAAGGTTAGGCCGACCAATAGGATAAACCGTAAGGAAGGATGTAGGAGTTCGCGAATAGAGGTTTTGTTTTGTTGATTGTTCTCTGTAATGTTTTTTTCAATGCCTCGGATTTCTATGGCGGCCTGATCTGAGCCGTGAATACTTTCTAAAACCGACTGGGCTTGAGAAACATCCCCTTGTGTATACAACCACCTAGGACTTCGTGGTACAAAAAACAGCAGTAAAAAATAAAGGATGGCGGGAAAAAATTCCACACCCAACATCCATCGCCAAATATTTTGATCATTCAGAAAAGAGCTTCCTGAACCATAACTTTCATTAAAGTAGTAATTGCTTAGAAATGCCGCAAAAAATCCTAGTACGATATTGAGTTGCTGTATGGAGACAAGTGTACCACGGTTTTCAGCCGTTGAAATCTCAGCTATGTAGGTGGGTGCCAATACCAAGGCGGCACCAAAAGCCAATCCGCCAACCATACGTGCCAGGTACAAAGACTCGTAGGAAAGCGCATAGGCAGAAGTAACAGCCGAAAAAGCATACAGAAAAGCTACTGCTAATAATATTTTTTTTCGCCCAATGCGATCGCTCAACCTGCCAGCTACTAGCATGGCGATCATGGCTGCAAATGAGGGTGAGCTTACCACCCATCCGGTTTGGGTATCGTTGAGGTTGAACTCTGGCCCAGCATAAGACATAACTCCAGAAATAATGCCCGCATCAAAACCAAACAGAAACCCTCCAAGAGAGACAACAAAAGCAATAAAAAGGGTTTTTTTGGTCATTACTGTGCTTGAAAAATGGGTAAGAGTGAATTAGTTTTTATAGACCCTTATGTAATCGATTTCCAGTTGATCCTGCGTAAAATTTACATCAATGGGTCCTGCGCCTTTGTCACCTCCCATAGCGAGGTTCATGATCAAGAAAAAGTCGTTGTTAAAGGGCATAGACTCCAACAAATTCATTCTGTAATACTCCTGTCCATTAAGCGAGGCTGCAATGCTATTGGGGGTCCAATCAAACTCATATATGTTGAACGAAGAGGTTAGGTTTGAAGAGGTAACGCCCAAACCATAATCTGCAGGTTCCCCGTTGACAGCTCTCCAGTGTGCCGTACTTATATTTTGAGTTTTGTCACTAAATTGTTCAATAATATCTATCTCACCACAATTGGGCCATCCCACTTGATCTACATTAGAGCCCAACATCCAAACAGCGGGCCAAGTGCCTGCACTATTAGGCAATTTTGCACGTATTTCTACACGTCCATATTTAAAAGCAAATTTTTGTTGGGTTTTAAGCCTTGCAGAAGTGTATCCTTTTGTGCTTCCATATGCATTGTAAGGCTCCTTAAATGCTACAATATTAAATATCCCATTGGCAGCATAACTGTTTTTCTCTCTGCTTGTATAATGTTGCGCCTCTTCATTCCACCAACTGCCGTTATTTGGAGGCACAACTTCATAAGTCCATTTAGAAAGGTCGGCAGGGCCATTGGCTGTAAACTCGTCTGACCAAATGAGGTCTTGACTTAGTTCGAACAAAACCTCTATTTCTTTTGTCACATCAACTGAGTTTCCATTGGGATCTACAGCCGTTACTTTAATGGAGTGGTTTTGTGTGCCAGGCGTAGCAAAACTATAATTGAGTCTTCCGTCCTCTGTTTCAAAAACATCAGTATTATCAATGGTATAGCGAAAAGATGCTTCTCGGTTGGTAGTTGCGCTACATTGAATGGTGCCAGAGCCATCACCATATGGATTTTCTGAAGTGGCGCCAATAACTTGGATGTTGAGATCCAATTGAAGCGAAGGTTGGGGTTGAGATATATCTTCTTCACCGCCAGCACATCCATACAATGCAAATATAAATGTCAATAAAGAAAGGCTTTTTATTTTCATGTCAAACTATTCAGCAGTCAGTGTAAACCACCAAGAAAAATCACCTAAGGCAGACTCTGTGGCCAAAGTAATCGTGTTTTCATCGTAAGAAATGACACGATATTCATTAGTGCCTACATAAAAGCCAATAAATCCTTGACCTGTGATAGATATGGTTAACACATCTTCTGGAGCAGAAATTTCCCATGACTCCTCATAGCTTTCCAACGGATAATGCTTGTATTCATCTCCATAACCTACTTCAGCATTTGGATTTTCTCCAAAATCTTGATCTAACAGTCCATTGTGCCCATAAATAGTTCCTGCTGTCGCATGCGTAAAAGTGTTGTCAGATTTGAATATATAACGGTCATCGTACATCCCTGTATAGGACTTGTCATTTCTGGGAGCCGACCACCACTCAAAAGGCGAAACGCCTCCAAGAGGGCCCAATCCAAAATGCCCTTGAACGTTTTGGATACCGGGCAGCTCTGCATAGACCCGGAAAGAACGGGGTGCAGGTCCGCCATCTCCAATAAGCAACTCTATTAAATCTGCAGGTGGCTCATATATCGAATTGACCTGGATTTCAATGTTAGCAGATGTGGATGTTCCGCCAACACCAATGGCAACAACATTGATGTTGTATGTATGAAGGCCAGTTTTAGAGAAAGTTTTGGAGCGAACTCCGGTAGACCCTACAACCTCATCTCCATCAAAATCGAATTTATAGGCAAGGGCATTGTTTGCCGTTACCGTAAAATGCACCACACCACTACCATCTCCATAGGGGTTGTTTGTATCGGCTCCCACAATTTCATAATCAATTACAAGATTTGAGGGTTCCGAAAGGGCACCAAACTCATAGTCTTCTTGGCATCCCATCCACATCAAAATGACCGCCATTGCTGATCCAAGTCGTAATAACTTTGCTATCATAATCAATCAATTAACTTAAGATTATCAAAATAATACACACTCCCATCACAGGATTGGCCTTTATCGAAGTAGATAATTAATCTATTGAAAGACTTGCCTTGAACTTCAGAAAGGTCAAATTCCAACTGCTCCCATTGCCCCACTTCAGTAATAGAATGGGTAATCTCAATAGGTGGGGAGGTGAGTAAATACAGTGTCACATCGGCCGTGGTGTCTTGGGCATAAACATCCAAGGAAAATTTCTTTTCTTCGTCTTGGGCAATGCTTAACATAGCAGGTAGTACCTTAATGGCTCCAGCCGAAGGAGCACAATTATTTTTTCTTTCGAACTGGTGTACATAACAACTCAGGTTGTCAAAATCAAGTGCGGGGTTTTCTACAACGACTGCACCTGCACCCCCTATCGGGAAAAACCTTCCATTACCACCCATAAACGTAAAGTTTAAGGGTCCCAAGCTGGGATTTTCATTGGTTGAAGTCTCATCTACACAACTACTCAACACCTGAATGGTCTCACTATGTTGTATAGAAACCCCCTCAACCGATATGGCGTCAACGACAATTGTATAAACACCTGTCTGATATTGCCTGTACAAGGTAGTTCCAGGTTCGTATTGTTCAGGAGTCGATCCATCACCAAAGTCGATTTCAAAAAGGTGAACTCCTTGAGCTGTAGGTGTAATTTTAACATTTCCCGAATAGTCATCAGCAACTTCAACCAATATTTGCACATTGGATGGCGTTGGAAAATCATTCATAAAGTCTGTCGAACGGACATCCTCCTCACATGCGGTGAGCAACAATATGAGTGGGGTGAATAATAAATATTTTAGCGTTTTCATATTCGTGAGTTAATAACCTGGGTTTTGATCCCAACGATTGCCAGTAAGTTCAATTTCAATACTGGGAATCGGGAATAATTCATGTTTGTTTTCAACAAATCCATCTATTTTGTCTTTGGCTTGACCCGTACGGACTAAATCAAAAAATCGATGTCCCTCTCCAACCAATTCCAATCGACGCTCGTCCCAAATAGCTTGAGTCAGTGTAGTCCCACCAACAGTTAAGTTGTGAGTATTGTCGCCAAAAGCTCTTTCTCTTACTTGGTTAATGTACACTAAGGCTTGTGCATCATCGGGTGTCGTTTTTCTGTTGTGTGCCTCAGCAGCCATAAGCAATACATCAGCATATCTAATAGAACGATAGTTATTGGGATTTGTTAAGTTTGGATCTCCAATATTAGAATCTCCTTTGCGTGGCAAGTATTTTCTATTAAAATATCCGGTGTGCTCAAACCCTTCTCCGTAGGTTACTCCGGCGCCGTTGTTATAATCTGCGTTTTGTTCTGCAAACAACTCGATATTTAAAATTGTATAGTCTCTTCGCAGGTCATCCTCATCGAAGGCATTGTAGGTTTCTTCTGTAGGTACATTGAAGCTAAAGCCTGATTCAAACAAAGGACCGCTATAGCTACGAACTCCTTGGAATCCGACAGCCACATTTCCTTCGCTACATTGGAGGCAATCAAAGCTGGCACCTTCTAAATCAGTATATTGAACCTCAAAAATAGACTCACTGTTATTTTCGTTGGTGTTTTCAAAAAGAGTGGAATAGTCTTCTATTAGACTGTAATTTCCTGATGCAATCAGCGTGTCTAACACATCTGCAGCTTGTCCAAATTTTTCTTGATACAGATAAGCTTTACCAAGCAAGGCTTGTGCAGCACCTTTGGTAACTTTACCGACATTTTGTTGTTGGACGGGTAGGTTTTCAATAGCAAACAGTAGGTCTGTTTCAATTTGTGCATATACCTCTGAGGTGGGCGTTCTATCCACCTCAAATTGTTGACCAAAGTTGATTCGCTTGTCAACAACCAAGGGTACATCTCCAAACCATTTTACAAGCTCAAAATAATAATAGGCTCTAAGGAAGCGGGCTTGAGCTATAATATTGATACGTCCTTCAAAGTCAGTCTTATCTTGGAATTCTAAAATATAGTTAGCACGATTGACTCCCGAAAACATCCAACCCCAAATGTCTCTGAGTTGTTGGTTGAAGGTAGTGTGAATCATATCATCTACCTGTTGTATGCCAGGGACATCGGTGGCGTTCTCGCCTCCGGCTAGGGTGTTGTCAGAGGCAATTTCACCCAACATGACATTGAGATAGGTCGATTGCAATAGGTCATAGGCACCGATCAGCGCGAGTTCGTACTCTTCTGCCGTATTAAAGTAGTTTTCTGTGTTCTGATTCTTAGACTCAACAACTACAAAGTCATCACTACAAGCGAACACTGCGAGTAGTGTCAAAAGAATAAGTTTGCGTATTTTAAATCGTTTCATCTTGGTTCGTTTAAAATTTTACATTAACTCCGAGTGAAAAAGTTCGAGGGTTTGGATAAAAACCCTGATCAAAACCGCCACCCAAGGGTGATCCTGTTGAGGTTGTTGGATCAAAACCTTCGTAGCGTGTCAATGTAAAC
This sequence comes from Flavobacteriaceae bacterium, assembly GCA_964229545.1. Taxonomy (GTDB): domain Bacteria; phylum Bacteroidota; class Bacteroidia; order Flavobacteriales; family Flavobacteriaceae; genus UBA724. The sequence goes on from CAXRDP010000010.1 coordinate 32,582, forward strand.
AAGTTGTTTACCGACAAATAAAATCTCAGCTTTTCAAAAGCGGCTGAGGGATCATTGATTGTGTAGCCAAGCTGCATGTTTTGTGCTCGAACAAAAGAACCGTCTTCTATGTAAAAATCAGAGAAAAGGGTATTTGTTGTTGGAGCAGTAGTTACGCGTGGGGCCGAGTTGGTTGACCCGGGACCTGTCCAACGATCCATCACATAGGCAGTCCGATTTGTCAACGGGTTGTTGCGCTCATAATTCCGAACAATTTCAAACCCTAGTGAAGCAAAAAAGTAGGATTGGAAATCAAAATTTTTATAGTCAAATGAGAGATTCAAGCCCATTGTTAGATCAGGAATGGGATCCCCTAGGTTGATTCGATCATCTTCTGTAATCATACCGTCCATGTCGATATCTACATAGCGTAAGTCTCCCGGCGAAGCCGAAGGGCCAATTTTTTGATAAGATGCATGTGCGTCAACTTCTGCTTGGTTTTGAAAAATACCATCCGTTTTGAATCCATAAAAATATCCCATAGGGAAACCTACCTCCATACGAGCTGGACCTTCGAGACCTCCAATTCCAAAAGATCCACCGATTTCGTAACCCAATTGGTTTTCCACAGACGTAACTTTATTTTTAAGTTTGGCGGCATTGAAGTTGAGACCCAATCGAAAATCATCATTAAACTTACGGTCATATCCCAAAGAAAACTCTATTCCTGAGTTCTCTATAGAGCCTGCATTTGCAATGGGGTTTGCAGCGCCAGGGGCAGTTACACCATTGATTCTAGAAGTTTGTACTTGGAGGAGCAAGTCAATGGTTTTTCTTTCGAAATAATCGACAGTTAAATCGAAATATTTGAGGAATCTCAAATCGAGTCCAATGTTTTTGGCTTCTTGTTGTTCCCATTTGATAGATGGGTTGGCCACAGCACCAGAGGCAATACCGTATTTAAGTGCGTTGTCAAAAACATATACTCCCTCACCGGTAAGCAAAGAAACGTATCTAAATGCTCCAATACGATCATTTCCTAAAATTCCATAGGAAAGGCGTAGTTTGGCAAAATCTACGAAAGCACTCTCTTGTAAAAACTTTTCCTCAGACGCGATCCAACCCAAGGATGCAGATGGAAAATAACCAACACTATTGTCGGGTCCAAAGTTCGAAGAGGCATCTCTTCTAAGAACTGCCGAAAGTATGTATTTCCCGTTGTAGTCATATTGCAGTCTGGCAAAGTAAGACAACAGACGGCTATCGAAAAGTTCATTACTGACATTAATAAACTTAGGAACAATTTGTTCAGCATCATTCAGGTTGGCTTGGTCAATATTGGTGATTTCAGGCATCCCAACCCCCGTAGCACCAAAGCCTTCTGCAAAGGTTCGAAATACAGAATTTCCAAGGGTGAGTTTGAGATTGTGTTTTTCAAAAAAGGTGTCAGTGTAGTTAATAAATGCATCAACGGTATAATCACGATATATATCGAAAGGGTTGTCAAAAACCCGAACTGTAAGATTGTCAAAAACTTTATCACTAACCCCCGGTTCGCCAAAATCAACTATAGGGCTGAAATACCTCCCCAATACTTCCGTGTAGTTCCATTGGTAATTTGCCTCAACGGAGATCTTATCAGTGGGCTGATATTTGATGCCAAAAACCCCACTTAGGCGATCGGCTTGAGTTTCGTTAAGGGATGCTCTGTCTTGTGCAAGTGGGTTTACCACCTCTATTGGCATGTTTAGAGCGCGAGATAAATTTCCTTCACTATCCCTAAGAGGAATGATGGGAGACATATTCACGGCATTGTATAACAGGGAGCCAATGGCATTTTCAGGCAGGGTTTGACGTGCTGTACCTGAATACAACAAACTGGCTTTCAGGTTAATCTTATTTAGCAATTCGATTCCGTAATTCAATCGACCTGTGATGCGTTTGAAACTCGCTTTGTCGCCACCAACAATTCCTTCTTGACCAAAACTTGAGAATCCGGCAGAATAGGTAGACTTTTTTCCTCCCCCACGTAAAGACACATCCTGATTATGAATTGGTGCTAACTGAAAAACTGCATCCTGCCAATCGGTTCCTTGACCTAAATCACTAATATTGGTGTAAGGCAAAGCTTGACCTGCGGCAGCATGGGCTTCGTTTGTTATAAGCGCATATTCGGTAGCATTGAGGGTGGCTAACTTACGAGTGGTTTGCTGTAATCCAATATAAGCATTGTACTCTACCGTAAGAGGCGATGCACGGCGACCTTGTTTGGTGGTGATAAGAATGACCCCGTTAGAGGCACGTGTACCATAGATACCAGCTGATGCGTCTTTGAGGACGCTTACACTAGCTACATCATTGGGGTTAATGACGCTGAGTTCTTCTATGACGTTTCCATCGACAAGTATCAGAGGTCTGTTGTCTCCATTGGTAGAAATTCCTCGAATTCGAATGTCTAAACCTCCACCCGGCGAACCAGATTGTGAAGTAATGTTCACACCCGCTACTTGACCTTGTAGGGCTTGCTCAATTCGGGTGGGTTTAATTGCTTCTATGGATTCACTTGAAATAACAGAAACCGCTCCAGTGATTTCTTTTTTGGATTGGGTTCCGTAGCCAACGACAACCACCTCGTCAAGAGCCTCAACATCCTCTTGAAGTACAACATTAAAAGTTGTGTTTGACCCGACTTTTAGTTCTTGCGTTTGAAATCCGACGGACGAAAAAATGAGTACATCATCAATCGAAACACCATTCAAAACAAACAACCCATCAATATCAGTATTGGTTCCAATAGCTTTGTTTTTGACAATTACAGAAGCACCTGGAAGTGGTGCTTTGGTGCTGCCATCTACAACTTTTCCGCTAATCGTTTGTGCAGTTCCTATCCAAGGAAGTGCAGCCAAAATTATTGTAATGGTAAAATTTCTCATTTAAAAAAATCAAAGTGTTAAAAGTAGGGTTATGAATATAAAAAGTATAAAATTACACCTCAACATTATGTATACAAATCAAAAAAAATTGTGTAATGACAAACCCTCAAAATGAGAGTATATAATCTGTAAGGCTATGATTGTGTTCTAAGTTGAGTTTCTTTCTGAGTCGATAGCGTTTTATTTCAACACTTCTTACAGAAATATTCAATAGCGGGGCGATCTCTTTGGATGACAAATTGAGTCTTAAATAAGCACAAAGCTTCAGGTCGTTGTGCGTAAGTTTTGGATTTGCAGCTTTGATGTTTTTCAGAAAATCTTTGTCAGCATTGTTAAATGCCTCTTCAAAGAACTTCCAGTCATCATCATTTTTAAGGTTTCGCTTGATGGTTCTTATCACTTGAGCGACGGATCTATCTTTGGGTGTTTGTTCCAAATCATCAATGATTCGGTTTAAGAATTGATTTTTCTTAATGGCAGCCATAGTGGCAATAGCCAATTCTCTGTTTTTGCTTTCTATATTTTCTTGAAGACTTTGGTTTTTTAGGCGCATGATTTCCTCTTTGTTCCTCAATGTTGCCAACTCTATTTTTCGCTGATTTATGGCGATAAGCCTTGCCTTTTGTTTCTTATAGTACAACATGTAGCTGTTATTTATAACAAACGAAAGTACTAGCAAACAGCTTACATAGAAAATCAACATCAAATTTGAAATATACCATGGTTTAGAAATTTCAAATGTAAGCGAAGAGATGGTTGGGTTTTCAACACCTCCACTCTTAGAGCGTATTTGAAATTCGTAATTACCATAGGCTAGGTTCGCAAAACTAAGGTTAGATTTTGAGCTCCAATCGCTCCAAGCGTTGTTGTAGCCTTTCAAAAAATATTGAAACTCAACCGTGTTGTTGGTTTCGTATTTAGGCACATTGAATTCTAGGTTGATATTGTTAAACTCAGGTGTAAGTCTAATAGATCCGTTTGTTGGCAATTCTATCATTTCACCCTTCACGTTTCGCGTTGTTATTTTATTGATTTGAGTAGGAGATTGTGTGATGTTTTGGGAATCAGCGTCAAAAATCAAATATCCACTAGAAGTCCCCATCAAATAGTGGTTTGGTTTTGTCAAACAGATATTTTCAAAACCACGGGCAGTGGCACGAATGTTATAGCTTATAGGATATTTAGTCACCAAAAAAGACGAAGACAATGAATTCAATTCAAGGCGAACAAGGTTGTCTTTTTCAAAAAACCAAATCTGTGAGTTTTTGTCGGTCACTAACTTCCCAGAAGTAAAGTTACTTGACGTCACAAGAGCAGAAATTTCATTTATCAATGTAAAATCCTCTATCTCTGGTTGGTACACGTAAAAACCAGATTCACTTAAGAAATATACATTTTGGTTTAAAGATGTGAGACTTGAATACAGGGAGTTTTCGAGATTATTCATCATCTTAATTTCTTCAGTTACCGTGTAGGTATTATTAAGCTTTATCAAAAAAACCCCTTTGTATTCATGACTTACTAGAAGTTGATTTGAAGGAGTTACTTCCAAAAAGCGAGATGAGATATCAAAGCCTTCAATTCGGTGGCTATAGATCCAGCTGTTTTGACTCTTTAAAAAAACATGTATGCCATCATAGCTTCCAACCAACAGCGTGTTTTTGTTAAGGTGCTTAAAATTCCAGGCGCCCATAAAACTTGCAAGGGGTATTGCTGAATTGTTTTCAATCAAGTAAGGCCCTCGATTATGGCCACATAAAAGCTGGTTGTTAATTATTGTCAAATCCCAGACCTGGCCCTCTAGTGTGGAAATGGAACTGAAATCATCATTTGAAGGGTACTTTTTGTAAAACAGACCTTGATTGGTTCCTAAATACAAAATCCCATTATGGACAACAGAGTCATACACGGTTCCTAGTCTTCCTTCATAGTCGAGCTCCAAGGAAAAAGGAGCATCTAAGTTTACAATACAAATGCCATTATCCAAACCAGCCCACAAATTGCCGTCCAAATCCACGTAGGTAGACAAAACGGTATTGTTTGACAGACCATTATTTCGATTGTATTGATATTTAAATTTTCCTTCGGGTGAAAAAACATACAATCCATGTGAAACTGTCCCCAGCACGTAGTCTCCTTTAGGGGTTTGTGTAGCACTGTATATAGATTTTTGCTTGAGATTTTCTCGTGTGGTGGATAAGACAGGGGTCAGCTTGTTGTTAAACCATTTGTAGAAACCATTTCTTTCAGTTACAAGAAGTATTTGACTGTCAGAATCAAAAATTTGAATGACAGATTTATCACCCATAGAAGCGGCTGGAATTATTAATGAAGCCTCTCCGTTTAAAATTTGATAAATGGCTCCATCAGCTTGCTGGAAAAATATATTTCCATTTTGAATAAATGACCTAAGAATTTTTTTTGATGGTATAATTGAGTCAAGTTGAAAGTCGAGTTGATCGAAAATAATCAGTCTGTCAAGTGTCTGAAAAATAACAAACTGGTTGTAGTGATTGATGCTCCAGACTTGTTCATCTTCAAACATCTCAAAAGACAAATCATCTACCAGCGAGTTGTATTCTAAAACTCCGGTAGGTGAAGGTTTCCAAAAACCAAAATCCATATAAGAACCCGAGTAGATAATGTTGTCCATTGCATATACTGATCGCAGTATGGAGGCGTTTGGAGTGGGGTATAACCGCCACTGATTTCCGTTGTATTGCAAGAGTCCATCATTATTTGCAAAATACACATTGCGGTTGTTGTCTTGGGTAATTTTCCAATTTTGAGTCCCTGCATTGTATAGGCTTGGTGAATAGCTTTGTATAGGTGGATTTTCTTGTGATAAGCCTTTATTACAAATACTGAAGAAAGCAAAAACAACTAAAGTGTAGGGGAAAAGTAGCCGCATAAGATGTAATGATTATGCGCAAATGTAGCAAAATTAAAATCCTGTCCGAGTACTATTTCTTCAACACTGTAGCTGTGGTCGAATAATCATCATAGGAGACTCTTACAATGTAGAGCCCTTTTTCCCAATGATTGATTGACAAACTTTCAATTTTATTAGGATTGGTTTTTGAGAACACCAATCTGCCTTGGACATCATAGACTTCGAGCATAGCACCTGGTCCTCTTAAATCAGACTGGACATACATAACACTTGTTGCAGGATTGGGATACAGTAAGATTTCAGGCATAAACTCAGAATCAGCACCTCCCAAAACACCCGACTGGTAAACCCTTACATAATCTATTTCCATAATCGCAGACTGAAAATTCGGGTCGATTTCAAACCAAGAACCCCCCATGGCCACATTAAGTAGTATGAATTGGTTTGAGGTAAAAGGCCAATTGTCTGCTGTTTTAACAGCAGGATTGTATTCATAAATTTTGACATCATCAACGAAAAATTCAATTCTGTCATCATACCATTCGGCAGCGTATACGTGATAGGTGTTGTAAATATCAGTTAAGCTGAGGTCACCATGGTCAACACTTCCATGCTGAAAGGTCGTATGGACAGCACTTTGAACCACATTGGGATTGTACCCCCAACTTTCCATTACGTCTATTTCTCCACAAGCAGGCCAACCAACAGAGTTGGGTTCTCCAGCATAGTATCCAGCTCCGATATTGGTACCCAACATCCAAATGGCGGGCCATGTACCATCTCCATAGGGCAACTTGGCACGGACTTCCAGCCTGCCGTATGTAAAATTGAATTTAGAGTTTAAACGGGCAGATGTGTAGTCTTGTCTATACCCATTGTAATAGTATATCTCCTTCTGTGCTTTAATTTTTAAGGTTCCGTCGCTCACATACACATTGTCTTCTCTATCGGTATAGTGTTGTTTTTCGCCATTATGCCACCATCCAGGATTGGGCGGTACGGTTTCTGCAAACCAGTTTTCACTGTTAAAAGAGCCCGAACCATCAAACTCATCACTCCACACCAAGGTGTCAAAAGGACCTTGGCCATTGCCAACACTCCCTGTGTCTCCTCCACCACCAGGCCCTGAAGTGCCTCCAGAGATGTCATCAAACAAATACGTGCCCGAAACGGAAACACCTGGGTTTACAAAAAGAACCATCTTGGCATAGTAACCTGTGGCGTTTTGTGTTCCAGGCTGGCCAATGATAGTCGCTTGTGAAAAATCGAAGCTCAACTCATGCCAACCCATTTGAGTGACAGTACGCTCCACAAGGACATCGGGTTGGGCAGAATTGCTTTGTTCGAACTTTAGTTGCACGGTTTGGTTGCCGGTTTCATAGTTGTAAAAGCGTAGGGTTACAAGCTTTTCTTCTGTTAGGTCAATATTTGGGCTTAGAGAGATTGCCATACCCTCATAGACATTAGAACCGCCGGAGTTTTGCAACTCAGCCACTGTATTGGAGGCATTTTCGGGATCGGTAACTGCGGTAAAAACGGCACCTCCCCAAGTTTCGAAAACATCCTGGTTGTTCTCAAAATCGAAAGGTAAAGATTGTGCATAGACCGCATGTCCAAATATTAAAACAATAAAGAAGAAAAATAGCCTCATGGAAACGAATTTAAAAAAACCCCGCAAAAGCGGGGTTTTTTATTCACGTAAAATAATGTTGGTTATTGCTTTACGAATTTGGTTACAGCAGTCTGGTCATTGATTTTGGCTTCCAAAATATAAACTCCCTTTTGAAGATTGCCCAAATCTAGTTGTGCTTTTGTTGCGTTTATGTTTTTATGTAACACCACACGACCTGTCAAATCATAAACTTGAACTGCTTGTATAGATTCTCTTGCGTCTAAGCTAACGAGATCCACCACTGGGTTGGGGTAGAAATTGAAAGTTAAGTCAACTTCTACATCTCCCACAGAAAGTGTAGATGTATACACCACCCAGTTGCCATCTGCATTCTCCGCAGTAACAGTCAGCTCTTCAGTAACATCAGATGTACCCACATTGACAACGAAATTGGTGTTTCCGTTTGCGTTAGCGGACTGTGCATCATTTGCAGCCCATCCGTTATCTGGACCGTCTGCATTGATCACATATTCCATGTTGGCATAGAAAGAGGCTTCAATGGTACCTGTCCAAACATTGTTGGTGTTTGTCATTACAATTCCATAATCGCCCCATCCGTTTAGGTTTGTACGACCCGCTAGTTGGAAGGTTGAACCTGCGGTGGCAGCATCCGGATTTTGAGGATGCGCTGCATCTGGGCTTGTAGCATCAACAACAATGGTAACAGTAACCTTGGCATCGCTGGTCAAACATGCCCAATGATCACCAGAAACATCATCCAATAAAACGATGTCTTGAGCAAGGGTGTTCGCTCCAGTAGTAAAACTGAAGTTTCCTGCAGTGTCAACACACAAAGCACTGGCTCCAGATTGATCGCCCCATCCAGACCAACCATCATCAGATCCCGTTACAGCTACGACATATTCGACCGCACCCGTTGATTTTGGCAATGTCAATTGACCTGAATAAATACCATCGCCTGATGTTGAATCACCTGCAGTTCCATCATCTACCAAGGTAACACCCCAGCCGCCCCAGCCATTCTGGCTGTAATTGATGACGACATTGTCTTTTCCAGCAGACGGATATGGAGAATTGTTGGTGTCAACCGTAAAGGTGATGACTGTGTCGTCTGAGGGTTGTGAGTGGAAATAAATATTGTCTACATATATTAAGGAAGTTCCATTGGGATATGTCCAAGTGCCAGACTCCAATTTAACAAAAGAAACTGCCGTGATATCTACACCCAATGCTGTAAAATCAGAAATTGGAATGTCGATACTGTTCCATTGACCCGTAGTTAGTGTTTTGGTAACAGCATTGTTATTGTCTATAAATACTTTAAGAGAAGTTTCATCACTAGACCAAACGTCAAGATGCAAAGTCTCTGATGTGATACTCATCGCATCAAAAGTAATGCCCTCATAACCAAAAGAAGAGAGCTTGGCCATTACATCTGAACCATCACCATTTAAATCAAATTCTTCATATGAAGTCGTTTGACCCCACGCAGGGTGCCAAGCCACAGTAGTAGCTGTAGCAGTGTAGTGATCGCTGTATACAGAAACTACATCCGCAGCGTTGGCTGTAGGTGCCGTAGCCGCAGCAGTTGGAGCAGGTGTTGCAATCAATGTCCCGACGTCAGCAGTTACGTTATCAAGGTAATAGTCGAAGTTGCCCATGGCATCAATCTCAGCTTGGGTAAGAAAAGTTCCAGCCGTTGAAGTTGAATAAGGAAAGAAAACGATTTTCTTAAACTCATCATTGGCACCAACAGATGTAAAATCTACTGAAATGCTTTCCCATCCACCACCATTATGTTGAAAAGTAGTTTGTACAGGAGCTTGTCCGTTTAAAGAACTTTCAAGTTTAAGCAAACCATAAAAGGCAACTGTAGAGTAACATTCAAAAGTAATCACTTTGTTGGTGGTAAAATCAGCATAGTTACTACCTTCTTGAAAAAAAATCTGGGTGTTCTGCCATGCTGCACCAGTAGTGTCTGTTGTAGACTTACCAGTCTGACCATGATCACCACCAGAAGTGTCTGGGTCAGCAGCAAGTGCTACAGTGACTCCTGAATCTCCAATAAAACTTTCAGCTAGCACTATCCCATTACCGTTTTCAAAAGTAACGGGTATGGATTGCGCATTGATGAACGAAAATGCCATGAATGCAAAAAGAATGTAAATATTTTTCATAATGAATTATAAATTGATTTGAATTTTGACAAATATGAAATTTATGCTCCATTTATTTATAATATCACACCTATACAAAAACCATACACATTTGTAGATTCTACAGTGTATGAGAAGAAAATAAACATTACAACACCATTAAGATGAATAAAAACGAAGAAACAAAAACCTCCGATACTGAAGCGTGAGGTTTTTTGTTTTTTGTTAAGTGGTCACAGATGTCATGCCCGCCAGAATGACTTGTCGGGCAGGCCGTACCTGATACGGCATCCATCACAAATAAATAGACTTCTGTTTGCACAGGCCTGCCTGTCACCTACCTGTGGGCAGACAGGGCAGACAGGAGTGACAAAGCCAAAAGTAGCCCCGCCAGGAATTACCCCTAGCGGGCACAGGCTTCGATTCGATACTGCGCATCTCGGTGCCAAGCACCGCTGTCGGGGCCACAAGTAGCCCCGCCAGGAATCGAACCTGGATCTAAAGTTTAGGAAACTTCTATTCTATCCGTTGAACTACGGGGCTAAAGAAGCGCGAACACGCCAAAAAACAAAAAATGTATCAACACCAAATGAGCAGAGAAAGTGTACTCTTTGTCAACCACCCAATACTGATACCCCAACTGTATCGGCAAAGCCACCAAAAACCAGCCTATATAATTTGAGAGCGGCGCTACAGGATTGCTAAACTCCCAATAATCAAACAAGGGTGCCACAGGCTCAATGACCAAGTCGAGCAATACCATCAAGACCGCACCCGCTACAGCCGCCACTATTTTTCGACCAGAAAAAATTAAAGCACCCATGGAGCCGGTTATAAAACTCAACATCGCCCAGTTGGCGCCAATCAACAAAGGCACTCCAAAAACCTTGACCCCCAAATTGTCGCCATAGGCATAGTCACCAAAAATGAGCCCGTAGTTTACGCCCAAAATTTCAACCAACATGCCCAACAAAAAAGCCAACAAAGCCGCGCGTGCCACTCCTTTGTCTAAAGCAGGCATGTTGACAAACAGCAACGCTAGGGTAAAAAACAGATTGATGGGCGTAGTTTGAAGAAAAAATTCTCTGTTTCCATAAAGGATTCCCAACATCCCGCTGATATGAAACAACCAAATAAGCCCCACAGAAATCTGTGCGGTACGGTTGGTGGGAATCAAGAGTTTTATCATCGGTTTTGAATTAAATCACCTACAATTTTGGCAGAGAGCAAACACAGGGGGATTCCTCCTCCGGGATGCACACTCCCCCCACAAAAATAGAGGTTTGAAATTTTTCGTGAAAAATTAGGGTGCCTTAAGAAAGCCGCCATGCGGTTGTTGCTGGCAGCCCCATACAGAGCGCCCTTAAAAGAATGGGTTTTTTCGGCTATGATAGGGGGTGTCATAATAAATTCTTCCTCAATAAGCTTTTCTAAATCTGCATGCAGCCTATTGCCTAATTTCTCTATCACTTGCTTGCGCAATTGCGCAACCAAGGCTTCCCAATCTTGCCCATTGTCATGAGGTGCATTGATCATCACAAACCAGTTTTCTTTGCCTTTGGGCGCATCAGCCAC
>CAXRDP010000011.1:0-18188 GCA_964229545.1 Flavobacteriaceae bacterium
GGGCGATTTCCTGAACGTTGAAACAATATAGGGGACGTTGTCTGTGCACAGCCAATATCGTACCCACTTCCCCCAAAAACTTGTTCTTGCAACACATAGGCATCTACTTGGGCCCATTGAGCCACATTGTTCACCAAAGTAGAAGAGCTTCCCAGCCCCCAATCCGCATCAAATTCTAGTCGAGTGACGACCTCAACCCCCTTGGTGCCCAACAAAAAATGGGGTTGGAGGTTGCGTGCAACTTTCAGAAGTTTTGCAAGGCGTTTGCTAACAGGGTTTTCAGATTTTTTAGGCGTAAAGTCATTGAGAGAAAAAACATCCGAAAACCATACGTTTCCATTGACATCAACGGCATTCCATCTCAAGTCGGTTTCTTCAGTGGAGCTTACCTCCATGCGTTGTCCCTGTTGAGTCGGGAGGGCCAGTGCTTTGGCACCGCTCAAGACGGCATACTCACCACTGAGAAGTAGCTTGCCCGAACTGTAAAAACTTAGGATTTTCTCCACGACTCCAAGGCTTGTTCGACCGCACTGTAACTTACGGTTTGGGTTTTGAAATGTGCGACTAGGGCTTCTTTCTCGGCTCCATTGGCACCGAGTTGGTTGAGGATATTCAACAAATGCATTTTCATATGCCCCTGCTGGATTCCGGTGGTCACCAAAGAGCGTACGGCCGCAAAATTCTGCGCCAATCCGGCTACGGCCATGATTTGCATCAAGGTGCGGGCATCGGGGTTTCCCAACAGCTCATGCGACCAACGCACGAGTGGGTGTAGCTGGGTCAGTCCACCTACGGTACCTACTGCCAAAGGCAGTTCTAAGGAAAAACCAAAGTGCCCCTCTTTTATCCATGCCTCACTCAGACTCGCATAGGTGCCCGATCGGGCGGCATAGGCATGGGCGCCTGCTTCGATGGCCCTAAAGTCATTTCCAGTAGCGATGGCCACCGCGTCTATGCCATTCATAATGCCTTTGTTGTGGGTCACGGCCCTGTGGGGCGCTACCTGCGCAATGCGGACTGCGTCTACAAAGCGTTGGGCCAACAGCTCCCCTTGGGCACCCAAAGACGCCACAGGACACCTCACCCAGGCTCGTACACGGCAGTTGGGCACGTGGTTGGACAATATGCTCATCACCACGTCTATGTTTTTTTCATCCTCACTAAAAGCATCAAATTGACCGGCCCCCCTTTTTAGGGTCTGTGCCATTTGTTCCAAGCAGGAGTTGATAAAGTTGGCGCCCATGGCATCTGCGGTTTCAAAACTCACGTGCAATTGGTGGTAATGGGGCAGGTCTGCGGTTTTGTCAACGAGAGTGATGTCGGTAATGCCGCCCCCTCGTTTTTTCATTTTTTGGGTCAGGGACTCCGTGTCTGCATACAACTGCGGATGCAGGTATTCGAAAAAACGTTGTAGTTTTTCAGCAGATCCGGTGTACATAAAATGCACTTGCCCCACTTTTTCAGTGCCGATCACCTCGGCATGAAACCCTCCTCTTTGTGCCCAAAACTTGGCCGCATTGGCTGCCGCAGCAACCACCGAACTTTCCTCTGTGGCCATGGGCAAGACATAGTTTTGTCCGTTGATGACCACATTGGGCGCCAGACCCAAGGGCAAATAAAAATTACTTACCGCATTTTCAATAAACTCATCATGGAGCTGTTGTAGTTTGGCATCCGAGTGCCAATGCGAAGCCAACAGGGCCTTGGCATCTTCGGGGGAAGAAAAGCACTGTTGCGTAAGCCAGTCTATTTTTTCTTCTTTGGACCATTTGGAAAACCCATCGACCTGTTGCGGGTATTTTTTCATGGTACAAAGATACGACTGCCGAAGCAATAGAATCTATACCCTTTTAAGGATACATGTTTTATGGGATGTTTTTCAAAAAATAGTTGTCTCCAATACCAGCTAGTAGCAAGCTGTTTAGGGTGTATTCCTGTCAATAATAGATCATAATCCTATCACTTTTGATAGGATTTATATATGTTTGTGATAGGATAATGTTTTTTACAGATGGAGCTTACAGAAAGACAACAAAAAATAATCAGACTGATTACAGATTTAGAACAACTTTCTATCTCTCAAATTAGAGGGCATTTGGGTGCTAATGTGAGCCAGCCCACTCTAAATCGTGACCTAGCAAAACTGGTAAAGAATAACATTCTTGAAAAGATAGGGAGCGGACGTGCTATTGTTTATAAAATTTCGAGCTACTATAATGTATTTTCCGAGATAGATATTGATTCTTACTTTCAACAAGATCCTGACCGCCGAAATGCGCTCCTACAGTTCAATTATGAAGTGTTTTCTGTATTAAATCAAGTGGAGATATTTACCCCTGATGAAAAAGAATTGTTACAGTCTTTAAGAACAACCTATATGCAAAACAGGGCGCATATTTCTACAATCTTGTACAAAAAGGAGATGGAGCGTTTGACCATAGAATTGAGCTGGAAATCAGCACAAATTGAAGGGAATACTTATTCGTTGCTAGAGACAGAAAAACTGTTTTTGGAACGTGTTTCGGCTCAAAACAAGTCTAGAGAGGAAGCCATTATGCTGCTGAACCATAAAAACGCTATGGATTTTTTGTTACAACAGCAAGATTTGGCAAAACAACTCAGTTTACGCACGATTGAGGAGGTACACTCAATACTTATAAAAGATATGGCTGTTGATAAAAATATTCGCACACATGGCGTTGGGGTTACGGGAACACCCTACAGACCCTTAGACAATGAATTTCAGATCAAAGAAAGTATCCAAGCGATGTGCGATCTTATAAACGCCAAAGAAAATGGTTTTGAAAAAGCCTTGTTGGCCATTGTTTTGATTTCATACATACAGCCTTTTGAGGACGGTAACAAGCGGACGGCAAGAATGATAGGGAACGCCCTTCTTATGGCCTATGATGCTTGTCCTTTGTCTTACCGAAGTGTGGATTCCATGGCCTATAAGAAAGCGGTTTTATTGTTTTACGAACAAAACAAACTGTTGGCCTTTAAACAACTCTTTATAGAACAAAATGAGTTTGGAGTGAGAAACTATTTTAATTAAATAAACCTACAAAGTCAATTTTTTCTTCTTTGGACCATTTGGAAAACCCATCGACCTGTTGCGGGCGCTTTTTCATACAGCAAAGATAGGGGATACTAGGGGTTTTTTAGGAAAGCGGAATGAGGCAAAAGTTATATATTAGCCACACCCTACCTAAAAACACAATTTATGTCACAACCATTTGGCGGATCTGCCTTAAACCAAAAAACCATTGCCGGGCATCCGGTCGGACTCTTTGTTTTGTTCTTTACCGAAATGTGGGAGCGTTTTAGCTACTACGGCATGCGGGCCATTCTTGTTTTGTTTCTTACCTCTTCCATCCTAGACGAAGGCTGGGGCTGGACTAGAGAAGATGCGCTCTATTTGTATGGGTGGTATACAGGCCTTGTGTATTTGACACCCATCATCGGGGGTTTTATTGCAGATAAATTTTTGGGCTACAGAAACGCCACCGCCCTGGGTGCCCTGATTATGACCCTTGGTCATGCTTCCATGGCCCTAGAGGTGTTTGCGGATTCGTTCTTCTTTCTAGGATTGTCTTTGATGGTAATCGGAAACGGATTTTTTAAACCCAATATTTCATCTATAGTGGGTCAGTTGTACAAAAACGGAGACAAGCGGAAAGATGGCGGATACACCATTTTCTATATGGGCATCAACGCAGGTGCCTTTCTGGGCATATTGCTTTGTGGTTACATAGGAGAAAAAGTGGGCTGGCACTTAGGTTTTGGACTGGCTGGGATTTTTATGTTTTTGGGGATGCTACAATTTTGGTATGCCCAGAAAATTTTTGGAGACATCGGTATACCACCAAAAAAATGGGCACCTGTCCAAGAGAAAAAAGCTGATGGAGTAGCCGAAAATTCGAATTACTCCAAAGTAGAATCAGATCGAATCAAAGTCATCGTTGTTTTTTCACTGTTTACGATTTTCTTCTGGTGGGCTTTTGAACAAGCCGGAGGTTCCATGACCATCTTTGCCGAAAGCTATACAGAAAGAAATTTGTCGGGTACAGCCTCGGATACCTTCAAAACAATCAATACAATTATCACGCTGGTTCCGATGTTTATTTTAACCTATGTTCTCTATAGTTTGTTCCGACAAATGGCGGGGCATTTTGTAAGCTCAAATGTTTTTTTGGGAACAAGTTTTCTTATCATTTGGGGAATTGTATTGTGGATGATACAAAGAGAGTTTTCGCAACAAGCTACCGAAATTCCGGCCTCTTGGTTTTCCATTCTCAATTCTCTTTTCATCATTTTGTTTGCACCGGTTTTTTCAAAAATTTGGGCATCCAAACTCAATCCCTCAGGGCCGATAAAGTTCGCCATTGGTCTTATTTTATTGGGGCTGGGCTTTGGCTTTTTGTCATACGGCGCGTCGGGGATTCCCATGGGCGCAAGCGAGGCGAGCGTGAGTATCGTTTGGTTGGTGTTGGCTTACCTCTTTCACACACTCGGCGAACTTTGTGTTTCCCCTGTAGGGCTGTCTTATGTTAGCAAACTCGCCCCTTTGAAATTGGTTGGTTTGATGTTTGGTTTTTGGTTTGTTTGTAGTGCCGTTGCCAACTTCTTGGGTGGTTTTACGGGAAGCTACATTGATAAAATTTCAGAAAACTATGGGTTGTCTGTATTTTTCCTCATATTCACTATGATTCCTATTGCCGCAGGCCTTTTAATGATGGCTCTCAAACCCACACTGATTAAGAAAATGCATGGCGTTGAATAAAAGCGTTATTATTTTGTTGTTGGCGGGCATCACAGCAACTGCCCAAGTGCGGTGGATGACCCTAGATGAGGCATTGGCTGCCCAACAGCAAGCACCCAAAAAAATCTTGATGGATGTCTATACCGATTGGTGTGGCCCTTGCAAATTGTTGGACAAAAACACCTTTGGCAACCCCGACGTAAGTGCCTATATCAATCAAAACTATTACGCAGTCAAATTTAACGCTGAAGGCAACGAACCCATCAACTATTTGGGCAACAGCTTTGGCAATCCCAACTACGACCCCAATCGAACGGGGCGCAATGCCCGTCATGAGTTTACTGCCTACTTGGGGGTCACCGGCTATCCGACGGTTGTCTTCCTAGATGAGCAAGGGCAGTTTATTACCCCCGTGGTAGGCTACCACAACGTACAGCAGATGGAGTTCTACCTCAAGTTATTTTATTCCAATGACTACAAAACCCTAAGCTCTCAAGCCGATTTTACGGCCTATTATAAAAATTTTACAGCCGAGTTTAAAGGCTAGAGGCCTATGTTGCCTCCGAAATTATGTTTGATGTCATGCCGTGCTTTGACACGGCATCTGCTGAAGTATTAGAGACTCCCGCTCCTACCTTCGGTAGGTAAATTCGTGGGCCTGCCTATCGGCAGACAGGGCAGGTAGGCTGCACACCGATGCGGTATCTTTCTGCTTTAGGTTCCTGTTTTCGAATGATTAGATACCCACGCACCCTCACTGGCCGTGTCGTGAAAAGACACTCCCGTGTCTGCACAAGTTTTTTGCCACATACGCACAAAACTTGGGTAATTACTCCCGTCTGCTATGATGACTGTAGGTGCTAAGGTCTTTATCAAATCCACCAAATGCAACTTGGGACTGTCTCGTAGCAATACCACAGCACCCTCACAATTCGAAAGTTTATAAATCCCTGATTCATCTATAACCACAAAAGGAGTTTTTCCCCACATAAAACCCAACTGTAAGTTTTGGGTAAGGTATTTTTTGATTTGTCGATCTAGTTTATAGTCGTTCACGATTCGATCATTTGGGTTTTGGTTTTTGGGGATATAAAAAGTTGCTTCTTGTCCATTTTTATATGCAATCAATGTTTTTTGATAGCTATGAAAAACCACCCATTCTTCTTGTGGGTAGGGCGTCTGTGTTATTGAAAAATGCCAAGCGATAGTGAGGGCCATAAAGCCCGCGACCTTAGCAAGGCTGATTCGCTGTAGGGACAAAAAGAGCACCACCACTATGGCGGCAGCAAGTGCTGCATCCCAGCCATCAAAAGGAATTTGGGTAAACAGAAATTCTTTTTGACTTGCAGTCCAAGACACCACTGCATTCATACAACCCAAAATCCACTCCAATATAGGCCCCCAAAGGGAGGCCATTTGGGGCCAGTGAGCGATAATGACCCCAAAAATTCCTGCTCCCAATATCCAACCCAACAAAGGCACCACGACCAAATTGCTCACCCAAAACAGACCTGGAAACTGGTGGAAATAATAAAGGCTCAAGGGCAATACGGAGAGTTGGGCCACCATGCCTAGCAACCACAGACGCCAAAGTTTGCCCAATAAAAAGTGCTTTGGATTGTAGCGTTCAATCAGCTTGGGCAGGGCCCATAAGATACCAGCCACCGCGGCATAGCTCAGTTGGAACCCTACTTCGTAAATCAAACGTGGGTTGAGTCCCACCAAAACCCATAATGATAACCACAGCGACTGTAAAGGCATGCCCGGTCTGTCAATCAGTCGGCCAAGCGCTACAAAGCTAAACATCGTTACTGCCCTTAGCACAGAGGGAGAAAGCCCTGTCAGTAGGGCGTAGCCCCACAAACAAAGCACAACCATCACCGTTTGTAGCTGTTTGCCCAAAGGGTAGGGCAAATACGAAAACCCACCAAAAAGCCATTGTAATAGCAACATCAGTATGCCGATATGTAAACCCGAAATGGCCAACAGATGCACCGCCCCTGCATCGGCATAGGAAGTGCGCATTTCGCTATCGATTCCGGAACGTTCCCCAAGTACCAAAGCTTTTAGCAAGGCCTCCGTCTGTGTGGAAAGCCCCAGATGTTTTATCTGTTCAACCCATCGGCTGCGCCATTGGTGTGCCCATGCGCGCAATGACGGTTTTTGTTTTATAAATATGAGTTTTTCTGAATGGCTATGAATTTCTGCCATCACCCCTTTTTGCTGCATGTGTTTGGCAAAGTCAAATCCGCCGGGATTTTTGGGAGGTGCTATGGGCTGTAAGTGACCTGCCAATACATAGCCCCCTCCTATGGGGAGATCAGCTGATGGTTCTAGTTGGAGAAGCGCCAAGCCTGTGGTCGGTTGGTTATTGATTCGCCGAACTTTAACCACAAAACCACGCCCAAAGGCAGTGGGGTTACGAACAGACTGCACCTCAATGAACATACCAACGGCTTTTTCCATGGCATGATGGACATAGTGGGTTTTGTTAAAGTTGGGGTCGTATAGTCGGGCTTGTTGATGGCCACCCCAGAGGCTTAATGCTGCCATACAAACGACAAAACCCCCACGCACCGCTTTTAGGTGGCACAAATAAGCCAACAGAAAAAGACCCAAACAAAACAGGAGCGGTGGCAGCTCAGTATAAGGATACACCAACCACCCAACTACCCAAAACAAGGTACAACAGGCAAGCGGGGACATCCCATAAAAATAAGAAAACTATCGAAGCAGCCGGCGGGTTTGTGCATAGGCTTTGTTCCAATAGCCTTCCCGCAAAGAAGAAATCATCACCCCTCTGGAGGAAGAGGCATGGATAAACAGTGGCTCGCCTCTTTTATGCCCAACAACTATGCCGGCATGGGTGAGTGTGCGTTTTTTGGAAGTCCTAAAAAACAATATATCTCCGGGTTTGGCGCGGTCTTTCGAAATGCGTTTTCCCTCTTTTCGGAGTTCGTCCACGGTTCTGGGAATCCGAATACCTTGCTTTTGGAAGGCATTGTGGATCAGCCCCGAACAGTCAATACCTGCTGTGGTGTTTCCACCCAATCGGTAGGGGATACCCATATATTCTTTGGCATAGTAGACCACCCCGTCGCGGGGTTTCATTTTTTTACCCTTCTTACGCGCTCCACAACCCACGAGCGCCAACGACAAGAGTCCGACAAACAGAATTCTAGTTTTCATGGGTGCGTTTAAAAATAAGTTGTGCGACGGTTTGGCTGGCGCCACCACCTCCAAGTTTTTGATGCAAGACCTCATAGTCACCCAACACTTTTTCGCGGCCCTCCCCCGATAAAATGTGTGTCAAGGCTTCCTCTAGTTGGCTAGGAGTACACTCGTTTTGAATTTTTTCAGCAACGACCTCTTTATCCATAATCAAATTGACTAGTGAGATATAGGCCAATTTGACCACTTGCTTGGCGATGGCAAAACTCAATCGGCTGGTTTTGTAGCAGACCACCTGTGGGGTTTTTATGAGGGCTGTTTCGAGGGTGGCTGTTCCGCTGGTCACCAATGCTGCTTGGGAAGCATACAAAAGGGCATAGGTTTGCCCAACGATGATGGGCAGGTCAGGCGCGAGTTTTTTGTAGAAAGTCAAGGGTAGATGGGGTGTGGCCGCCACCACCATGGTGTGCGTTGGGAAACGCTGTTGTAAGGCCTGCATCACAGGCAGCAGTTTTTTGATTTCTTGTTTGCGACTGCCGGGCAAAAGCGCAATCAGGGGTCTGTTGGCAGCGGTGCCAATAAGCTTATGGATGTTTGTTGTATTGTCTTCCGAATCTGTGAGCGCGTCCAAAAGGGGATGCCCCACAAAATCTACTTCCAACCCATGTTTGTTTTGAAAAAAATCAGGCTCAAAGGGCAAGATGGCGTACCGAAAATCGGTGTCGCGCGCCAAGGCTTTTACACGGTTTTCTTTCCATGCCCACACCTGTGGCATGATGTAGTAGTGCACGGCAATACCACGCTGTTTGGCCCAACGTGCGATGCGCATATTGAATCCCGGGTAGTCGATAAGTATCAAGGCGTCGGGCTGAAATGCTTCTATGTCTTCTTTGCAAAAGCGGAGGTTGCCCAGTATGGTTCGCAGGTTGAGGGCTACTTCCAAAAACCCCATAAATGCCAAGTCTTTGTAGTGCTTTACGATTTGGGCACCGGCGGCTTGCATTTTTTCACCGCCCCAAGCACGGATTTCGGCATTGGGAGCCAGCTGTAGCAAAGCCCGAATCAGGTTGGATCCATGCAAATCTCCAGATGCTTCTCCGGCTATGACATAGTACTTCATTACCTAAAAGTAAAAAATAGTGTGAGAAGGGCCCAAAAAAAAGTGGCACCAAGTAAGCCTTGGGCAGCAGCGTCATTTTTTTTTCGAATCCAATAAGCGAACAACAACAAATTGGGAACGGCACCCAAACTTATCCAAGCACCCATACGGTTTTGTACTTCCAACACATTCATTTTTGCACTCCAAGCACCGTCTACAAAAAAATGAATCATCAACAACAGCGTCGCCATGGGTACCAATAGCCCCATAAGCCATCCGGCAAGCCCCGGACTTAGTCGTCGGAAAAAGACCATGTGTTGAGTTTTTGGATATGATGATGCGCTGTGAGGTCAAACTGGGTGGGGACTATGGACACATAGCCGTTGTCCAAAGCCCATTGGTCGGTGTCTTCTCCTTTATCGTCATTGATAAACTCCCCTGTGAGCCAATAATATTCTTTGCCTTGTGGGTCTTTGCGCTTGTCAAATTCTTCTATCCAGTATGCCTTGGCCTGACGGCAAATTTTCACCCCTTTAATTTCGGTCTTTGGGCGTTTGGGGAAGTTGACATTTAGCACGGTCCCTTCAGGAATACCGTGGTTCAAGGCATTGCGTACTATTTCTTCAATATAGGAAGTGATTTGGTCAAAATCCGCATCCCAGCGATAGTCCAACAAAGAAAAACCGATGGCAGGGATGCCTTCGATTCCAGCTTCAATAGCCCCACTCATGGTTCCAGAGTAGATGACATTGATGGCCGCATTGGAGCCGTGATTGATACCCGAAACACACAAATCGGGCTTGCGTTTGAGCAGCTCATGCACGCCCAACTTTACACAGTCAGCCGGGGTTCCGGAGCAGGCATATTCTGTTTGAGGGCCACCGTCCAAGTCCACTTCCGTACAGCGCAAGGTGCTATTGATGGTAATCGCATGCCCCATGCCTGACTGAGGACTGTCGGGGGCTACCACGACCACCTCGCCTATGGTGTTCATCACTTTGATAAGGGTGCGCAGTCCTGGTGCACTGATGCCGTCATCATTGGTTACCAATATCAAAGGTTTGTTTGCCATGGCCCGATCTTTGTACAAAAGTACAGAATTCAAAATGCATTCTTTGAATGTAAAGGGATTAAAACTCCGTTGTTCTTTAGAGTCAATCTGTCAATTATCGAAAAAAATTAGGCAGTTTGCAACAAATTGATTCCTGACAATTCCTGACCAATTTGGTGAATCCCAGCTAAGATTTTTTGGGTTTGTTTGTCAGAGGGTTTTTTGTGTCCCTGTACATATTGGGACAGCAAAGTAGGGTTCATTCCAATCTTTTCTGCCAAAAACTTGGCATTGAGAACTTTGTAGTATTTAAAAAACTGCTCAAAATCTATTTCAAATTTTACATCCCCAGGTTCCACATTAGTGCCATACGCTTCGAAGTACAACTGACTTGCTTCATAGGCATTGTTAATGAGTTCAGGTACAGATTGCCCGGTGGTGAAGATGGGATGATCTTCCGAAAATGCTGAAAAACCTGTCTTTGTTTTTTCAACCGTGATAATAATTTTTTTTCTTCTGGCCATGTCTTATCTTTTTATTCCTGCGTCTTTAAATAATTTTTTTTCAAGACCTTTTCCCATTTCCTGACTTCCATGATTTGGGAAGATTATCATTCCTTCTTTTACAGGGTGCTTCATTTTGATGTGAGAACCCTTTTGTGAAATTGCATACCAGCCATCTTTTATCAATATTCGATAGAGCTGTGAGCATTTCATGCATGTCTGTGTTTAAATCACGCTTTAAAGGTAAATAATAATTTACTTTTAATCAAAAACGAGTCCAATTTATATGTTGGTATGGCATTTGCATTGAGCTATAGATATAATACCTATATTAGTGCACCTACATTTTAGTATATAAAATCATGAAAAAGAACGCCTCTATCACTATAGTCGTGGCAGCTGTTGCCTTGTTTGTTTGGTCGGCATTGGCCAGTCCGTTTTCCAAAACTTTTGACAATCCCGACAAAGATCGCTTGCTGATTGAACTGATTTCATATGTGTTGGATCGGGGTCACTTTGACGCCCAAACGCTGAATGATGACCTTTCCGAGCAAGTTTTTTATGAATACCTTGAAATCATAGATGGGCAAAAACGTTTTTTTCTACAAAGCGATTTTCGTGAGTTTGAACGCTATAAATACCGCTTGGACGATCAGCTCAAAAATATTGAAATCGACTTTTTTAAGCGCACTTATGAACGCTTGACCCAGCGTATGCAAGAAGTGGAGGCATTGTATTCCGGTCTTTTGGAACAACCTTTTGCTTTTGATATAGAGGAGGAAATGGATTTGAACTACGAAGAACAATCCTTTCCAGCCACCCTTACCCAACGTCGTGAAAAATGGCGTCAGCAACTCAAACTATCTACCTTGAGTGTGTTGTATGACAAAGTCAAAGAGGAGGAAAAAAAGGCAGCAGAAGAACCTTCTTATACGCCCAAAACTTTAAAAGCCTTGGAAGTCGAAGCTCGTGAGGTCACCCGCAACAACATGGAGAATTTTTTCGACATCATGGACGATTTGGAGCGCAAAGACTGGTTTGCTTCTTATCTGAATGCTTTTGTCTTGCAGTTTGACCCCCACACCAACTATTATGCGCCAGAAGACAAAGACCGGTTCGATGTGAGTATGTCGGGCAAGTTTGAGGGGATAGGTGCACGCTTGTCTAAGCGCGATCAAGCCATAAGGGTGGTTGATATCATCACAGGCGGGCCTGTTTGGCGCGACCAACTGCTGGAAGTAGGCGATGAGATTCAGCTTGTACGTCAAGATGAAGGTACGGCAGTTGACATCCGTGGGATGCGCCTTGACGATGCTATCAAACTCATCAAAGGTCCAAAGGGAACAAGAGTGCACTTGACGATCAAAAAAGTAGATGGTACCGTAGAGGTAATTCCAGTGACTCGAGATGTGGTGGTGTTGGAAGAGTCCTACGCACGTTCATCGATCATTGAAAAAGGGAACAAAAAATACGGGCTGATTCACTTGCCTAAGTTTTATGTTGATTTCAAGGATTATAAAGAGCGCAATGCAGCCCAAGACGTTACCCAAGAGGTCACCAAGCTCAAGGAGGCCGGTGTGCAAGGCATCATTATGGATTTGCGTTTCAATGGAGGAGGATCATTGCAAACGGTAGTGGATATGGCCGGCTTGTTTATTGACGAAGGTCCCATCGTGCAGGTAAAATCCACAGGCAATCGAAAAGAAGTGCTATCCGATCGTGATGACCACATACTATGGGACGGCCCCATGGTGGTATTGGTCAATGAATTGTCTGCCTCTGCCTCCGAAATTCTAGCCGCTGCTTTGCAAGATTACAAACGTGCGGTGGTGTTGGGCAGCAAACAGACTTTTGGCAAAGGAACCGTTCAGAATGTGGTGGATCTCAACCGATTTATCTCCAACAGCACTTATGGAGACTTGGGTGCATTAAAAATTACTACTGACAAGTTCTATCGCATCAACGGGGGGTCTACCCAACTAGAAGGTGTCAAAAGCGATGTGGTGGCTCCGGATCGCTACAGCTATGTGGATGTGGGTGAAAAAGATGAGGACAATCCTTTGTCTTGGGACCGCATCGATGCGGCATCCTATACACCTTGGAAAGGGTATTTAAATTATGAGGAAGCCATCGAAAAAAGTCAAAAAAGGGTTGATGAAAATCCAATTTTTAAACTGATTGAGGCCGACGCACAATGGGTTCGCGACCGACAAGAAGAATATACCGTTTCTCTTCAATATGACACCTACGCCGCAGAAATTGCTTCCGACAAAGCACATGCCAAACGTTTTGACCCCATTAAGGATTACAACAATCGTTTGAACTTCACTCCACTCCCCGACGAGCTCCAAAAAATGTCAACTGACAAAGCCTTTCGAGAAAAAAGAGATCGTTGGTTTGAGGCCTTGTCAGGAGATATGTATGTGGAGGAGGCCGTACGGATTCTTGAAGATTTAAGACCTGGTTTTATAGCCAAAAAACCACTTGCTAAAAAATAAACTCCATTGCCTTTGACTCAAAAAAACACCGCAAATCGATGGATGCGTAATCTCGGTGGGGTCTTGGGATTTGCGTATATAGGCTTGTGTGTTTTTGTTGCCCTATTTGCGTATGTATTGTCCGGAGATGAATCTCGAAATGCCAACCAGATGCATCTGTCCATACATTCACAACCGCCCGGTTTTGAAGTTCAAATATTGCAAATTCCCAGCGACCGCCCTGCTGCTTCTTCGTTTGAAAAACTCTTTTTTGGCGACCCTAACCTCAGCACAGCCTACCCAATTTCAAACTACCGACTGGAGGCTACGGGCATACACATTGAACACTTCAATTTTGATACCCGAGGTCAACAAGAGTGGATTGCATACGATGCGTTTCCGCAAGGTCTTGATCCGGAGACTATTGAATCATCATACATTAGTACAAAAAAATTTCACTTAGGTACAGACCTTTTTGGAAGAGACATTTTAAGTCGTCTGTTGGTTGGCACCCGAATCTCATTGTCCATTGGCCTCATAGCTGTTTTTATCTCTTTGGTGGTTGGTGTCATATTGGGCAGTTTGGGGGGCTATTTTGGAGGTACTGTGGATCGTGTGATTATGTGGATGATCAATGTGACATGGTCCATCCCTACCTTGTTGCTGGTCATCGCAATCTCCGTTGCCTTGGGCAAGGGTTTTTGGCAGGTGTTTATTGCGGTGGGTCTGACCATGTGGGTCGAGGTAGCTCGTATTGTTCGTGGACAAGTGATTAGCCTAAAAAACCGACAATTTGTAACCGCCGCAAGGGTGTTGGGTTTTTCATCAATTCGCATCATTGGCAAGCATATTTTGCCCAACGCTTTTGGTCCCTTGGTGGTGATTACCGCTGCCAATTTTGCTGCAGCCATCCTGATAGAAAGTGGCTTGAGTTTCCTAGGTATTGGCGCCCAACCACCCGTACCGACTTGGGGAACTATGATTAAAGATCACTATCCGTTTTTATTGACCGGCAAGCCCTTTATGGCCTTGGCACCGGGATTGGCCATTATGCTTTTGGTGAGCTCTTTTATGATGGTGGGCAATGCCTTGCGCGATGCGTATGACCCCCAACTCAAATAAAGATTACCACTCATTGACACGGTTGGCATCGAGTCGCAAATAGATACCCAACAACAGGCTAAAAGCCAACAAATGTGACCCCCCGTAGCTCAAAAATGGCAAGGGAATGCCAATGGTTGGTATCAGACCCAGCACCATACCTAGATTGACACCAAAATGGGTAAGAATGAGCGCGACCACGGCATAGCAATAGATTCTGCTAAAGTCATTTTTTTGACGTTTTGCATGATACAATATGCGATGCATCAAACTCACAAAAAGTACAATTACCAAAAAAGCGCCCACAAATCCCCATTCCTCACCAATAGTGGTAAATATATAATCGGTTTGTTGTTCGGGGACAAAGTCTCCTTTGGTCTGTGTGCCTTCTAAAAATCCTTTGCCCGAAAACCTTCCTGAACCAATGGCAATTTGAGATTGATTGATGTTGTAGCCGATTCCTTGGGTGTCTACTTCTTTCCCCAAAACGATGTTGAACCGATCTCTGTGTCGTTGTTCAAAAACGTTTTCAAAAATGTAATTTACGGATTGTGCAAATCCCATGGCCAACACCAAAACTGCAAGTGTTGGCAACATTTTTTTCCGTCTTCTTTTATTGAGTAATATCGGAACGGAAATGACACATAAGCCTAGTAATATGTAGGTTACTGCCTTGACCCCCAACAAAAGTGTAAGGACAAACAAAACAACAAGCCCAAAAAATGACCATAGGTAAAATGAGGGCATGCCTTCTGCGTGTAATACCAAGAAAAAACTCAAAAACACCAGTGCACTTCCCGGATCAGGTTGGGGTAAAATGAGTAGGGCCGGTAGTAATATGAGAATCAGCGCAACGCGGCGATGGCTCCGCCTTTTGAGGTCTGTATTGATGTCACTGATATGTTTGGTGATGGCCAGTGCTGCAATAACTTTTGCAAACTCAGCAGGTTGTAAACTAAATCCACCCAAACCATACCAAGACCTGGCTCCAGACACTTCAGTGCCAAACAAAAACAAACCGAGTAACAAAGCAATGATCACCAGGTATGCGATACTTGAAAACCGCTCAAATATTTTGACGGGACTGAATTGTATAAACAATATCAAGGTCAGGCTTAGAATTGCAAAAAACAATTGTTTGCCAAAGGCATGTTGGAGTGAAAACATAGTCACCTCGGGGCTGTGGCTGGTGGAGTAGATGTTCACCAAGCCTATGGTCACCAAGCCCATGTATAGCAACAGCGTCACCCAATCAAACTTTAAAACGTATTTGCTATTCATTGATTTCAAAAGGTTCTCCCGACAGGGGTTTGGCGTATTCTTCCAGCAGACTGCCTTCAAGCATTCGTTTCTCCAAATAGGTGCGTTTTACGGTACCTGTGAGATGTTTCTCTATAACCAGACTGGCTATGGGCGCGGCCCAACGACTGCCCCAATACCCATTTTCTACAAACACCATGACGGCAATTTTCGGATTTTCTCTTGGCGCAAAAGCCACAAACATAGAGTGGTCTGTGAGTTGGGTACGCACACCGTCGATCTTGGTAAAATTCTCAACCGTCCCTGTTTTGCCGCAAACCTCGATGTCTCGAATGCGAGCGTTACGTGCAGTACCCCACTTGACCACATTGGACATACCCTCGATGACAGACTCGAAGTGAATGGAGTCTATACTGGTTTGTTTGCGTTCACGATAGATAATGTCAATAGAATCCTCAGATATTTTTTTGATAAAATGAGGGATAACATAGGAACCTCTGTTGGCGATGGCTGCGGTCATATTGGCCAGTTGGATGGGTGTGGCTAATACCTCACCTTGTCCGATGGCATTGGAAACCGAAGTGGCACCACGCCACCGTTGGTTGGGATACCAGTAGTTGTAATAAGCCGCATCGGGAATAAATCCCTTTTGACCTGTAGGGTGATCATACCCCAAATAATTCCCCAAACCAAAACTTTTAATGTGGCTACTCCAAGCGTCCATTCCTTCTTGAGAGGTTTCATAACTATCGATTGTCGTACGATAAATATTCGAAAAATAGGTATTGCATGAGTTGTAAATGCCGCTATTGAGCCTACTGAAAGTTCCTACCTCACAGTGACATTTCATAAACTGACCTCTACCGTAAAAATGACCTGCATTGCAGGTATAGCCTGTTCGTGGGGTGATGGTTTTTTCTTGAAGAGCAACTAGGGCATTGAGTAATTTAAAAGGGGATCCAGGCGGGTATTGTCCCTGCAAGCCTCTGTCGAAAAGAGGACGACTGATGGTGTCATTTTTAAGCAGGCTGAAATTTTCGGAACGCTCTCTACCTACCAAATAATCAGGATTGTAGTTCGGGACGCTCACATTCATAAGAATTTCACCGCTTTCGGGCTCAATGGCCACGATGCCACCACGCTTGTTTTTTAACAGTGATTCCCCGTATTCTTGGAGTGCAATATCTATGGTTAGGTAAATGTCTTTGGCGGGTGTGGGGAGGGTGTCTAGACTACCCGCTTTGTAAGGGCCAATGATTCTGTTAAACTTATCTCGCTGTAAATAACGAACCCCTTTTTGACCGCGAAGTTTGTTCTCATAGGTCTTTTCGATTCCTTGACGTCCGATGAGCTCCCCAGATTGATAGTAAGAGTCACGCAGTATGTCCGAATTGTTGACCTCGCTTATATAACCCAAAATATTGGCGGCAGATTGCGTATTGTATTTTCGAAGGGAGCGTTTTTGAATATAGAACCCCGGAAACTTCCACATCTTTTCTTGCAACATGGCATAATCTTCTTTGGAAACTTGGGCCACAAAAACCGAGGGAATGCGTGTCGAATAGTTACGCGCTTTATTAAGTTGGGTCAGATAGCGCGCTTTGTCGATTTTTAATAAGCCACAAAAAGCGAGGGTGTCATGGGCTCTGACACGTCGTGGAATTACCATCACATCGTAGGCAGGTTGGTTGCCTACAATTAAATGCCCGTTGCGGTCATAAATCAAGCCGCGTTCGGGGTAGATGTATTCTTTTAACACAGAATTTTGAAGAGATAAATCCTCATAGTCTGTGCTGATGACCTGCAAATAAAAAAGCCGTAGGGTAAATATGACCCCAATAGAATAGAGCAATACATAGAGCAGGCTTTTTCTCATTTTTTAGACACAAACAAAAACACAAATAGGCTCACCACTGCAGTGGTTAAAAATCCGTTTACAACGGTTTGCTGTAATACCCACAACCAACGATCCCAGCTGAAGGCGCTCAGCGTAAATAACACCAAATGGTGCATCATCACGACCAACATACAATATACAAACCACTGAGCAAAGGAAACTTTCGCAAATTTAATGGCACTATAGTCGGCGCTTATGCCAAAAACAGAGCGTAGTATCATAGGGCGAACAAAAGCTGCACTAAGACAAGCGCCGGCCTGCAACCCCCCCGATAGCCCTATCATATCAAGTGATAGCCCATAAAAAAATGATACAGCTATGAAGATGGTTTGATTTAAATAGGTGGGATATAGTATGATAAAAAGCAATGCGATATAGGGAACATATTGCTGAGCGATAAGCAACTTATCGAATATCAAACCCTGGGCCAAAACCAAGCCGACAAACAGAGCTACTATGTTAAATGTTCTGTTATTCATCAGTTGGGTTTTGAAATGAGTCCATTTCGTTACGATCTGGATTTTCGATGACATAGACCACCCCCAGGTTGGTCATGTCTTGAAACAAAGTCACCTCGATTTCGTAGAAATTGGTCAAAGGCTTTTGACTAAAATCACTTACAGTACCTATGGGGATTCCATTTGGGAATATGGTTGACATACCACCTGTTGTAATGGTATCACCTATAGCTATAGATGCTGTATTGGGTACGTCGTTGAGTTTTAGAGCTGAAGGATTTCCTCCTTCCCATTTTAGACTGCCAAAATGATGGCTCTTTTTGAGCTTTGCGTTTACCTGAAGGTCTTTGTTGAGCAAAGACATAACTTGTGCATATCTTGGAGTGGTATGTCGAACTACGCCTACAAT
>CAXRDP010000012.1:0-2387 GCA_964229545.1 Flavobacteriaceae bacterium
GACGTCGTTGTTACTAAAAACACCCCCATAAAAGCAGTGGCTCCCGGCACGGTGATTTTTGCAGACTGGACCACAGAAACGGGCTATGTGGTCATCATCAAGCACGCACAAAACATAGTGAGTGTTTACAAACACAGCGAATCTTTGGCGGTGACTCAAGGTGATTTGGTCACCTCAGGAGAGGTTATTGCTTTTGCAGGAAGCACAGGAAATTTGTCCACAGGCCCCCATTTGCATTTCGAATTGTGGAGTGATGGCTACCCCATCGACCCAACAGAGTTTATAGATTTCGAATAAGATGTCGATAAAAACAATTTTAGCAAAAATACTTGCCCGAAAGGCCCATCAAAAGGTACAGAAATGGGCGCATCAACCCATAAAAACACAACAAGATGTTTTTAGGAACCTCATCGACTCAGCCAAAAACACCCATTTTGGGCAAGACCACGGATTTGATCAAATCAAATCCCATGCGGACTACAAAACACGCGTACCCATTCGCGATTATGAAGCGCTAAGACCCTATGTGGAGAAGGCCGTAACGGGCAATCAAGATATCTTGTGGCCTGGGAAGCCCCTGTATTTTGCGAAAACTTCTGGAACTACCTCAGGAACCAAATACATCCCCATTACCAAAGCCTCCATGCCTCACCACATAGAGGCAGCCAAAAATGCCCTGTTTTTTCATATTCACAACACTGGAGACCCCTCTTTTGTGGATGGCAAATTGATATTCCTCCAAGGCAGCCCTGTGTTGAGTGACACAAACGGCATAGCTACCGGAAGGCTATCGGGCATCGTGGCGCACTATGTGCCCAGCTATCTTCAAAAAAACAGACTTCCCTCGTGGGAAACCAACTGTATCGAAGACTGGGAAACCAAAGTGGATGCGATTGTTGAAGAAACGCACCATAAGGACATGCGGCTGATTAGCGGCATACCCCCGTGGGTCAGCATGTATTATGAAAAGCTCATTGAAAAAACGGGCAAGAAAGTAGGAGAATTATTCCCCAACCTGAAGCTGTTTGTTTATGGAGGGGTCAATTTTGAACCGTATCGTTCAAAGTTAGAGGCCTTGGTGGGGCGCAGCTTGCCTAGTGTAGAATTGTATCCAGCCTCCGAAGGATTTTTCGCCTTCCAAGACCAGCCCAAACAAAAGGGCATGTTGTTACAACTTAACTCAGGCATATTTTATGAATTTGTACCCGCAGATAAGTTTTTTGAGCCTAACCCCCCACGGTTGACCATAGGGGAAGTCACATTAGACACCAATTATGTGATGTTGGTCTCTACCAACGCAGGTCTTTGGGCCTACAATGTGGGCGACACGGTGATGTTTACCGACCTTAATCCTTATCGAGTGGTGGTCACGGGCCGCATCAAACACTTCATTTCTGCTTTTGGAGAACACGTGATTGGCAAAGAGGTAGAAGAAGCCATGCAGCAAGCCGTTAGAGGGACTGAGGTAGGCATTTCAGAGTTTACAGTGGCCCCTCAAGTAAACCCACCTGAAGGTCTTCCCCACCATGAGTGGTTTGTGGAGTTTACAGCGCCCCCAAAAAGCTTAGAATCCTTTGCTGTGGCACTCGACAAAGCCCTGTGTGAGCAAAACACCTACTATAAAGACTTGATCGACGGAAAAGTACTTCGCCCACTGGTCATACAACCCCTTCAACAAGGCGGTTTTGAGCGTTATATGAAAAGAATGGGTAAATTGGGGGGACAAAACAAGGTGCCAAGACTCACAAACGACCGCAATATTGCAGATGCTTTGGCAGTGGAAAAAGAATCGTGATGAAAGACCCAGTATCTCCAGAAATTAGGAAACGCGCCCAAGAGTCATCCAACGCCATTGCGCGGATGTACGTGAGCATGCGCCACTTGCTCAACCGAGGCTTTTACAAACCGATGGGCATTTCAGGCGCATCCTTGCGCAACGCCTTGCTCACCCTAAAACCGGAAATTTACGGCACCATAGCTGAAACAAAAACCGAACTCAACGGACTCCATTATATCATAGATCGCTTGCCAGAAGGGATTACAGAATGTGTATCTGTCAACCTCACCTCGGAAGAAGGCTTGTCAGGCTCAGGTTTTGCGCCCATAGTGCCGCCAAAGCGTCGCCGAAACTGTTATCGCATTGACAAAGACCAGATGGTTATCGAAATTACCCGAGGTCGGTCAGAAATTTATGACATCCTTAAGCATTTGACAGTCCTCTACATAGAGGCTGACAAAATTTGTGACCGCATCTATATAGAACCACCCAAAGACACCACCCGTGAGTGGAAAACAATAGCAGAAGCGGCTGTAGGAAAAAAGAAACTCAGCCAACAGGCCCTTGAAACCACCCTTGCCTACTTGGCACAAATACTTGAATGTAGCTT
>CAXRDP010000013.1:0-41519 GCA_964229545.1 Flavobacteriaceae bacterium
TCATGGGATCCTGAAAGATCACGCCAATTTCTTTGCCTCTTAAGGCCGAAAAGACCGCTTTGTCAAAGGGAAACAAGGCTCGATCTTGGAAAGTCATCACCTCGGCTTGGAGGATTTTTTCTTGCTCGGGCAACAGGCCCAACAGCGACATAGCCGTTACCGATTTTCCGCTGCCAGATTCTCCTACAACTCCTAAAATTTCGTTGGGAAACAACTCAAAAGAAAGCCCTGAAACTGCTTTGAAGTCATCAAAAGTGATGCTCATATTTACAACCGACACCAAAGGAGCTTGTTTCATCGCTTTGAACGGGTGTTAGTCGAGGAGTTCACATGCACCACCTCATCCTCTGTCAACAAGGGCAAGCCTTCAAATTTTAATAGGATTTGTGCTACGGCCACCACATCGCGCTCACAGTAGGCTACAATACGATCTAAATCTTTCTGATTGTAAAACACATCGGCTACTTGGCTTCCGTCCATATCGTCTTTGGGGGAGGGAATGCCCAAGGTGTTTGTGAGTAGTTTTAGGGAGGTATAATGCTTGTAATCTCCAAATTTCCACAGTTCTAAGGTGTCCAAGTGCGGAACTTCCCACGGTTTTTTACCTGCAATTTTAAGCGCATTGGGTAGGCGAATATCGTGTACCAACATACGTCGGGCGATGTAAGGAAAATCAAATTCTTTGCCATTGTGGGCGCATAGCTTGTGGTAGCGTTTGGAAAAGTGCTGATCGAGCAATGCTTTAAATGCATTGAGAAGATTTAATTCTTCTCCGTAAAAAGAAGTCATCCGAAAAGATCGTTTGTCAGAAACGTCGACAAAATAACCAGCCGAAATACAGATGATTTTCCCAAACTCAGCCCAAATACCGGCACGCTCATAAAATTCTTTGGGGGATATTTCGTCTTTCCGTTGGTATTGGGTTTTGTCGGCAAACAGTTGTTGCACTTCTTCGCTCAATGCCTCAAAAGAAGCCTCAAGAGGTACGGTTTCTATGTCGAGAAATAGAATTTGTTCAAGTTTCATCACTAAAAGCCAACATTTGAAAGGCTTCTTTCACATAGGTCGGTAGGTCTGCGGGCACTTGTTGCCCTGGAAGGTCGTCCAAATGACGGTGTCCCAAGCGCACTACGATTACATTTTGTTCGGGGAATACAATCACATATTGTCCCAAATGCCCTCGCATACTAAAATAGGGTTTTCCATCTATGTCACCCAACCACCAACCGTAGCCGTACTGTGGACTCTCAGAAAAACGGGGTCTTACGGCTTTGGCCACAAAGGCAGAGTCGATTATTTGTTGCCCATTCCACTTCCCATGGTCTTTAAACAATTTCCCAAACCGCGCAAAGTCGCGGGCATTGGAATTAAAACAGCAATAAGCTTTTTCCAAACCGGCTTTTTCACTGTCTATTTGCCAATAGGCTTCTTGCTCAGCTCCCATGGGGTTCCAATAATAATCCCATACCAACTCGCTGATGTTTTTTCCGGTTGCTTGTTCTAAAGCCATGGCCAAGAGTTGGGTGCTGCCGCTTTGGTATATAAATTTTTGACCGGGCGCATCAACAATGGGAATGGTTTGCATCAATTTTCCCATGTCTTTTTCTACATAAGTGCGCGGGGTGATGGTTAGCAGATTGTCATAGTTTTCGTTCCAGTCGAGACCGGAGGACATACTGGCCAAATCGCCCATGGTGACTTGCTTGGCAAAAGGGCCTTTAAGCCAAGGTAAAAAATCCATGGCTTTTTGGTCCAGACTTTCTACGGCTCCCGCTTCTATGGCGGACTGAAGAGCTGCCGCGACCATGCTTTTCACCATAGAAAAAGAGTTGCTTTTGGAGGCGGTGCCGTAGCCATCAAAATATTGTTCGTGCCACACAGAATCATTTTTGATGATCAAAAAGGCCACTGTACCCAATTCTTGGTGGGTGTCAAGAAGTTTTTGGGAAGGCTTTATGTTGTTGTATTGGCTGTGTAGGGGCCAAGACTGAGGGTTTTCGCTTGGGGGGATAGTGCGGTTGTCAAAAAACAGAAAATCGTCAAGTCCTGCGGTGGTGCGTTTGGTTTTCATGATGGTGGCGGCCAACCCAAATAGGTGACCGTTTCCGGTTAAATACACCAAAGCAGTTAGGCCAAACAGCCCAATCAACACATATTTTAAAATTTTAGCACTAGTCTTCTTCATAGGGGTAATGATTAATAGTCCAATGTACGAAAGTTATTTTAAGCTATCGCTTTATTAGCTCAGCAGGGCGATTGCATCTTTTGCACAGTAGGTCGCAATAACAGAAGCACCGGCACGTTTAAAAGCCATCAGTTGTTCCATCATTACAGTTTCATAGTCCAACCAGCCTTTTTCAGCCGCTGCTTTGAGCATCGCATACTCCCCACTGACCTGATATACGGCCACAGGCACCTCTGCTGTTTGGGTCACCTCACGGACAATATCCAAATAGGCAATCCCGGGCTTGACCATCACAATGTCTGCACCTTCTTCGATGTCTTGGCGCACTTCTTTTAGGGCTTCCAACCGATTACCGAAGTCCATTTGATAGGTTTTTTTATCCCCAAAACCGGGTGCAGAGTCCAAGGCATCACGAAAAGGACCATAAAAACCGGAAGCATATTTGGCGCTATAGCTCATGATACACGTATCCACAAACCCTTGTTTTTCGAGCTCTTGGCGAATACTCTTTACCCGTCCATCCATCATATCGCTTGGAGCCACTACGTCAGCCCCCGCTTGGGCATGACTCAAAGCCATTTGGGCCAACACCTCATTGGTGGGATCGTTTAGGATGCGGTTGTTTTCTACAATCCCATCGTGACCAAAAGAGGAATAAGGGTCCAGAGCCACATCGGTAAACACCACCATTTCGGGCACAGCAGCTTTGACCGTTTGTATGGCACGCTGCATCAAGCCATTGGGGTTGAGCGCTTCTGTTCCGGCATTGTCTTTCAAGTGATTGTCTACCTTGACAAACAGCAAGACTACTTTGAGTCCCATGCTCCATAGGAGTTTTGCTTCTTTCTCGAGCTCGTCCAAACTCAATCTGTCATAGTCGGGCATAGACGGAATGGCTTCCCTCTTTTTTTTGCCTTCTACCACAAACAAGGGCACCAAAAAATCATTGGTGCTAAGGCGGGTTTCACGCACCAAGTCGCGCAATGCGGCACTTTTTCTCAATCTTCTACTTCGTTCTAATGGATACATACTCATTATTTTAAATCCAGTCAATGGGGTTTTTCAGCACCGAAACCAATCGAGCTTCTTCTGTGTTGGGCTCCGGAGTTACATTGTAATGCCATTGCACCACAGGGGGTAAGCTCATCAGAATACTTTCAATTCGGCCTTTGGTTTTCAAACCAAACAGGGTGCCTTTGTCATGAATCAAATTGAACTCCACATAGCGTCCCCGACGCACTTCTTGCCACTGGCGATGGGTGTCTTCGTAGGTTGTGTTTTTTCGCTTTTCGACTATGGGCAAATAGGCATTTAGAAACGAATCCCCTACATCCGTCACAAAATCGTACCAGTCTTGTAGGTTGTGTTTGTTGTCAGGTCTGCAATAGTCAAAAAACAACCCCCCCACACCGCGGGCTTCATCGCGGTGGGCGTTCCAAAAATAGCGATCACATTGTTCTTTGTATTTGGGGTAAAATGCTTTATCGTGACGATCACATACAGTTTTACTCACTTGGTGAAAATGGGTAGCATCTTCGTCAAACAAATAGTAGGGTGTAAGGTCTTGGCCACCCCCAAACCATTGATCGACCACTTGACCTTGGTCGTCATACAGTTCAAAATATCTGTAGTTGGCATGTACGGTAGGTACAAATGGATTTTTGGGGTGTATGACAAGGCTTAGGCCACAGGCAAAAAAGCTGCCATGTGCTACCTTTAGATAGGCCTTCATAGAATCTGGGAGTGTGCCATGAACTTTGGACACATTGACCCCACCTTTTTCAAACACAGCCCCGTTTTGAATCACGCGCGATTGTCCACCGCCCCCACCGGGTCGTTCCCAGTTGTCATGCAAAAAAGTGGCTTTACCATCTGCTTTTTCTAGGGCAGCGGTGATTTCATCTTGTAGGTTGTCGATAAATGCAGAAAATTCGGGTTTCATGATTTTTATTTAGGAGTTATAATTTTTTACAGCATTCACAAAAGCTTGGGCGTGGGCCACAGGGACGTTGGGCAATATGCCATGCCCCAAATTGGCAATGTAGTTTTGAGCGCCAAAGTCGTCAATCATTTTTTTGACCTGACCCTCTATTTCGGGGATGGGCGACAGCAAGCGAGCCGGATCAAAATTTCCTTGAAGGGTCATTTGCCCTCCTGTCAGATAGCGCGCGTTTCTGGCAGAGCAAGTCCAATCGATTCCCAAGGCGCTTACCGGCGATTGGGCCATCTCGTGCAAGGCATACCAGCATCCTTTGGCAAACATAATCACAGGTACTTGCTCGGAGAGCGCTTCCACAATTTGACGGCTGTAATTCCAAGAAAAAGTGGTGTAGTCTTCGGGTCCTAGCATGCCACCCCACGAATCAAACAACTGAACTGCATGTACGCCAGCTTTCACTTTGGCTTTGAGATAGGCAATGGTGGTTTGGGTGATTTTGTCAAGCAGTTTGTGTGCGGCCTCGGGTTGTTCAAAGCAAAACGCTTTGGCTTTGTCAAAATTTTTGGACCCTTGCCCTTGTACCATATAACACAAAATGGTCCATGGCGCCCCGGCAAAACCTATAAGTGGCACACGATTGTCTAAGCCCGCCAGGGTTTGCTTGATGCCTTCCATCACATAGTTCAAACGGTCATCGACGTCTGGGACTTCCACTTTTTCAACATCAGCCAGCGTGCGGACGGGGTTGGGCAGCCAAGGTCCAATGTCGTTTTTCATTTCAACCGCTACGCCCATCGCTTGGGGTATTACCAGGATGTCACTAAACAGTATGGCGGCATCGGTACCCACTTGGTCAATGGGCATAATGGTAATGTCAGCGACGAGTTCAGGGGTTCTGCAACGCGTAAAAAAATCATATTGCGCTTTGAGCTTCATAAAATCGGGTAGATAGCGACCTGCTTGTCGCATCATCCAGACTGGAGGTCTGTTTAGCGGTTCGCCGGCGAGCGCTTTGAGCAGTAAGTCGTTTTTGGGTGTATTCATAATCGAAAATGTTTGGCTGCTTGGGCAATAACAAGGTCAATATCAGGAGTTTTGGGTATGCTGATTCGGTTTGAATGAGGTGACACGGCAGACGCGGTGGTGTTACCAATGCAAAAGCACCAACTTTCCCCCAGATTATTCTTTAACAGATAGCTTTCTACGCCACTGGGGCTAAAAAACAATATCCCATCGGGTTCAGGCTGTTGTGTTCGTGCTACAAGTTGGGTTTGATAGACCTCAGTCTCGGCATATTCAATATTGGTTTCTTGCATACCAATACTAAAATCGGAGAGTTTTCGATTTCCACAAATATGCAAAAAGGAGTCATTTTTATATGTTTTTTGGATAAAATCGACCAAAAACTGCATGTTTTTAGCGCTTTTTTCCACTTTTAGCCCATTTTTCTCCAAAAGTTGTTTGGTTTTTTCGCCCACACAGAAGATGGTTTTTCCTGTCCAAATCTCAGAGGGTTTGGCTAGTAGTGCACGAACTGCATTCTGACTGCTAAATACCCAGTGTGTAGGTTTTTCGGGAAGCTCGAAAGGCACTGAAACTGCTTTGATAGCGTTGTAGTCTACCACCACACAACCCGCATGAGTGAGGCGTTCCATTTGTCCAAAGGAAAGCTTTTTGGTCGATACAAGCAGGGGTTTGCTCATTCTTTGATTCGTTTTAAAAGTTCCCCAGCTCCCTTTTGACCCAGCAGTATTTCAGCGGCTTTATGGCCTATGTCGTCGGTGTTTATGTCGAATACTTCTTCAACCACAAAATGGCTCTTTCCATCCAAGTCAGTCAAGCAGCCTTTGAACCACATTTTGTCTTTGTCAATGGTGGCCCATGCCCCGATAGGCGCAGAACATCCTCCTTGCAAAGTCCTCAAAAAATCGCGTTCTGCGCTGACACACAGTGCAGTGGTTGCGTGGTTTAAGCTTTTGAGCGGGCCAAGCAATTGACTGTCGTTGGTTCTTCCTATCACCATTATGGCACCTTGGGCAGGTGCGGGAAGCATCCAATCGAGTGTGAGCGTGTTTTTTGGAATTAGGTTCAATCTTTCTAGTCCGGCCTGGGCAAAAATGGCACCATGCCAATTTTCTTTGTTGAGTTTTTCCAAGCGTGTTTGCACGTTGCCCCTCAGGGGAACTACCGAATCGTTGGGGTAGCGATTCAGCCACTGTGCCTGACGCCTGAGACTGCTGGTGGCAATGACATGATTGCCTTTTTCGAGGCGGTCAGATTTCATTACAATGACATCTAAAACCGAACCCCGTTCAGGAACAAAGGCAGTGCTGAGTCCTTTTGGGAGGAGCGTGGGGACGTCTTTCATGCTGTGTACGGCCAAATCGATTTGGTTATTCAACAAAGCAACGTCCAATTCTTTGGTAAAAACTCCGGTGACACCCATTTCATACAAGGGTTGGGTGAGATTCAAATCTCCGGTAGACTTAACTGTCACCAACACACTTTCTAGCCCCACCTCTTTTAGGAGGCCTTGGACATGCTTTGCCTGCCACAGCGCCAACGCGCTGTCGCGGGTTCCAATTCGAACGGGACTAGACATGCGGGTCGAGATTAAAAACTTCCTGAATGGTTTTCAGGCTGTCTTCACGGTTATCACTCTCCCGAATGTGGTTGGCAATGCGGTTGGTGATTTTTTGAATCAAAAACTGAGAAACGAGGGTCGCCTCTTTGGGGTCTAGATGTGGGTGTTTTTTCTGTTGTTGCAAAAGCTCTTGTCGGCTTAATGCTTCCATCATTTCTTTGAGTGCTTTTACAGTGGGAGCAAACTTACGCGTGTCCAACCATGCATAGAAGTCTGCCTTAACCGCTTCGTTGATGGATTTGGCTTTGGGAATGTCTTTTTTTCTTTCTTCTAAAGTAGCATCTGTCATTTTGGACAATTCGTCCAAGTGCAAGCGTGTCACATTGGGCAGGTCAAGGACATCATCGTCTACATTTTTAGGGATAGAAAGGTCAAGAATCAAAAGGGGTTTGTCGGTATGAATCAAAGATTTTGATAAGGTAGGCTGTTCTGCTCCTGTCGCCACCACGACCACATCGGCTTTCCTAATTTCCACAGGCAATTCGGCGTAGTCTTTGACAATGAGCTTAAACTTTCCAGCCAATTTTTCTGCGCGGTTTCTTGTGCGATTGATGAGGGTAATGTGGTCATTTTGGGTATGCTTGACTAGGTTTTCACAAGTGTTTCTGCCAATTTTCCCCAAACCGAACAACAAAATATTCTTTTGGTCTATGTTGGGGATGCGGTCTAGCATGTAGCGAACAGACACATAAGAAACGGAAGTAGCACCCGAGGAGAGCTTGGTTTCATTTTTGATCCTTTTGCTAGCCTGAATGACAGAGGTAAACAAGCGCTCAAACAATGGGTTGATGAGCCCATACTTTTTGGATCGAGAGAAACTCTTTTTAAGCTGCGCAATAATTTCAAAATCACCCAAGATCTGAGAGTCCAAACCAGTTCCTACACGGAACAAGTGGTTGATGGCCTTTGACCCATGATAGACATATCCTACTTCTTGAAACTGTTCTTTGGCTCCGTTTGAAAAGGCGCACAACAAGTCAATCAGTTCTTGGGAAGAAGCGCCATAAGCGTACAACTCTGTTCTATTGCAGGTAGATTGTACAGTAAGCGCTTCCATCTGTAGCCGCTTGGCTTCCTCTAGCAGGAGTGTTTGGGCAGAAGATGACAAACTAAAACGGCCACGCGCAGCCACATCGGCCTTTTTGTAGCTTACGCCTATACAGTGCAACATCGGTAGGTGCGACAAAAGTATCTGAGTTAAGTTTGATACAAAACTATTTTTGCCAAGCACATAAAAATAACGCTATAAGTACTTTTTCTATCGCAATGAGGGCACAAACCCATCTATAGATTAGAATCAATATAAATAAGTTAAAAGTAAGAACGAAATATCCTTACATTTGCCCAAAAAGGGAAGTAAAAATAACGCTATGAGTCTGGAACGTTTTTGTCAAATTGAAAATGGATTTTGGGTATTGCTATGTGAAAACAACGCTCAAAATCCACAAAAGGTGATTCGAGATGTTGAAGAAAATTGCATCCAATTTCATTTTTGCTTTAAGGGCAAGGCTGTATTCATTTTTAACAATGGGAGTTATACCTTACCGTTAGCCGATGAGCATATGTTGCTCTTGTACAATCCACAACGCACCCTACCGATGGAAAGCGATTTAGAGCCCGGCACGAAAATGGTAAGTGTGTTGATTTCCATCAAAAAATTTCATGGTCTTTTTTCTCACGAAGCAGAGTCCATCGCTTTTCTCAATGAGGAAAATATCAATAAGAAATATTATCAAGACCAAATTATTACGCCTGCCATGGCGGTGGTCTTAAGCCAGATGTTACAAAACGATTCGGATGCCCTTATGGGACGTTTGTACCTCAAGGCGAAAGTCTATGAGTTATTTAGTTTGTATTTTAACCCCTCTAAAGCGGCCGATGTGGCCCAATGTCCTTTTTTGGTTGATGAAGAGAATGTTCAAAAAATTCGTTTGGCCAAGCAGATCATTATTGAACGTATGTCTGAGCCGCCCAGTCTGCAGTCTTTGGCCGATGAGGTAGGACTGAGTTTAAAACGACTCAAGGATGGTTTTAAGCAATTGTATGGGATGCCGGTTTTTCAATTTTTATTGGACCATAAAATGGAGTTGGCACGTCAGATATTATCTTCAGGCACGCAAAACGTGAATGAAGTAGGCCTTAAATTGGGTTACAGCACCTCGAGTCATTTTATTGCGGCATTTAAAAAGAAATACGGTACGACTCCTAAAAAATACATTATGTCTGTATCTTCGTAAAAAAATTGAAATGAAAGGAGTGCTCCTCGTCAATTTGGGTTCCCCAGACAGTCCTGAGCCTAAAGACGTAAAACCTTATTTGGAAGAATTTCTGATGGATGAACGGGTCATTGATGTACCCAAGTGGCTGCGTACTTTTTTGGTCAAAGGTATCATCCTCAACACACGACCCAAACGTTCTGCCAAGGCGTATAAAAAAATTTGGTGGGAGGAAGGTTCGCCTTTAATAGTGCTATCCGAACGTTTGCAAAACAAGGTTCAGGAGTTGTCTTCGGTTCCGATTGCTTTGGCCATGCGCTATGGCAAACCAAGCATCGCTAGCGGCTTGGCTGAGCTTCATGAAAAAGGAGTAGACGAGGTGCTACTTGTGCCCCTTTATCCCCAACATGCCATGGCCACTACAGAAACCATAGTTATCTTGGCAGAGCAGCTACGTGCCAAGCATTATCCACAGATGCAGTTTACGCACCTCCCCGCTTTTTATAAACACCCAGATTATGTGAGGGTATTGTCCAACTCCATACAAGAATTCTTACAGCAAAAAGAGTGGGAGCACATTT
The DNA here is from genome assembly GCA_964229545.1 of Flavobacteriaceae bacterium. Taxonomy (GTDB): domain Bacteria; phylum Bacteroidota; class Bacteroidia; order Flavobacteriales; family Flavobacteriaceae; genus UBA724. The sequence continues at coordinate 9,566 of CAXRDP010000013.1, forward strand.
TGTTCTCTTATCACGGAGTGCCAGAGAGACACATCAGAAAAAGCGATGTGACCAAATCGCACTGCGCCATAAATGGGCAGTGTTGCCAAACACCCTCTAAAGCCCACCAGTATTGTTACCGACACCAATGTTATGAAACCACACGTTTGGTGGCCGAGTATTTGGAGTTAAAGCCAGGGACCTATTCGACCTCTTTCCAATCTCGTTTGGCCGGGGACAAATGGCTGCAACCTTATACCGACAAAACGGTTGAATATTTTGCCAAAAACGGCACCCGAAACATGGCCATTGTTACACCTGCTTTTGTGTCGGATTGTTTGGAAACCTTGGAAGAAATCGGCATGGAAGCCGCAGAAGAATTTGAAGAAAACGGCGGTAAAAAACTGCATGTGGTTCCTTGTATCAATGACCGAGACGACTGGGTCAAGGTGCTGAGTCGTTGGATCGATGAGTGGGCAGTTGCCGAATAAATTGGTACTTTTAGTCTCTAAACCCCCTTGCAGGTGGAGTATTACAATTACATCAAGGCCTTACATCTAATTTTTGTTGTCACATGGTTTGCTGGCCTGTTTTATATCCCTCGTTTATTTATCTATCATATTGAAGCGAGCCAGAAATCACAAGAAGAAGCGGACATTTTGATTCCTCAACTCAAGCTGATGAGTCGGCGTTTGTGGTATATCATCACTTGGCCTTCAGCAGTTTTGACACTGATTTTTGCCCTTTGGATGCTGGTGCTCAATCCTGGTTTACTCACCCAACAATGGATGCTGATTAAACTCGGGTTTGTGGGACTTCTTTTTGTGTATCACCTAAAAACGCACCGTATGTTTTTGGGCTTACAAGCCAATCACATTCGTCACAGTTCAAGTTTTATGAGACTCTGGAACGAAGGGGCTACACTGCTGTTGTTTGCCATCATATTTTTGGCCATCCTCAAAAGCAGTTTCCACTGGGTTTTTGGTGTATTGGGGCTTATTGCTTTAGGCATATTACTCATGCTCGGCATCCGATTGTACAAACGTTACCGCAACAAAGATTGATATGAGAGCGCAAATCTCATTGCGTGGCCGCATATTTACCGCCATGATTTTTTTGGTAGTCGTAGCATCTTTGCTTATTGCCGGTGTGACCATTTACCAGTACCGCGAACAGTCTAACCAATACCACGAACAACGCCTTCAGCGTAAGGAAGTACAACTCCACACACGCATTGACTACATACTGAGTCAGACAGATTTCCCCCCAACCGAAGCCTATTTGGATTCCATCTTTGGAGAGGTAGTTTTTCAAATTGCCGATGAACAAAACGTCAATTTTCGCCTCTACAACCTGTCTGGTCAACTGATTACCAGCACCCAGTTTCCTCTCCAACAAGAGGCCACAAGCATCCCCAAAAACACACTCAAACAACTTGGTGTGGCTTTGGATGGACATTTTATCGAAATCCAGACCTTAGCGGAAGAACAATACCGCTCCTCATTTTCTTATATCAAAAACCCAGAAGGCGAAAGTATCGGTGTGTTGAATTTGCCCTATTATGATGATGACTCACTGAGCGCTATGGAGCTCCAAAACTTTTTGGCTCGGTTGCTACAGGTCTATGTGTTGATGCTAGGGATCGCTATAGTGTTGGCATACTTTGTGTCCAAATACATCACCCAATCTTTGGAAGAAATCGGCACTAAAATCAACAAAATTGCCTTAAACAAATCCAATCAAAAAATCTTGGTAGATCGTGCTAGCAAAGAAATATCACAACTTGTCGATGCTTATAACAGCATGGTCGATCAGTTAGAGGCCAGTGCGGTCAAACTGGCCAAAAGCGAACGCGAACATGCATGGCGAGAAATGGCCAAGCAAGTGGCTCATGAAATCAAAAATCCCCTCACACCCATGCGACTCAGTGTGCAGAGCTTTGAGCAGCAGTTTGACCCCAACGCGGAGAATGTTCGTGAGAAGCTGGCCGATTTTTCCAAAACCCTGATTCAGCAAATCGATATTCTCAGCACCATTGCCTCGGCTTTTTCCAATTTTGCAGAAATGCCCGCTCAGAAATCCGAAATCTTGGACGTAGCCAAGACCACCAAACTCGCACTTGAAATCTTTAACGACAAAAACATCACTTTTGACGCACCCCCATCACCCACCTGCGCCCGATTGGACCGCACCCAACTGATCAGAGTGGTTACCAATCTTGTCAAAAACGCGGTGCAGGCATGTGCAGAAGTTCCCAACCCCACTATCAAAGTTCGGGTCTTTGTGCAAGATGAGAGAGTTTGTATCACCATTACTGACAACGGCATAGGAATCCCTAAAAAGCATGCCGATAAAATTTTCGAACCCAAATTCACGACCAAATCCAGCGGTATGGGCTTGGGCTTGGGTATGGTCAAAAACATTGTACAGACCTATGAGGGGACCATAGACTTTCAGTCCGTGCCCAATAAAAAAACGACTTTTACCGTATGCTTTCCTATAGCGCTACATCCTGAATCATGAAATACGAACACTTAAAAGTCCAGCAAAAGCAAGCCATAGCTTGGCTAATCATACAACGTCCAAAAAAGCGCAACGCGCTCAATCGTGCAACCTTGGTGGAACTCCATCAGGCATTGGTGGCTTTGGAGCAAGACGCTCGGGTCCGTGTAGTGGTATTGACTGGTTCGGGCGACAAGGCTTTTGTGGCCGGGGCCGATATTGCCGAACTGGCCGACTTGACCCCCGAAGAGGCCAAAGACCTCGTTCTTGAGGGCAACCGTACGGTTTTTGACTATATAGAAAACTACAGCAAACCCGTCATCGCAGCTGTCAATGGCTATGCGTTAGGGGGTGGCTTAGAATTGGCCATGGCTTGCCATGTGCGGGTTTTTGCAGACACAGCGCGCGTGGGCATGCCAGAGACTTCTTTGGGGTTGATTCCGGGTTATGGCGGCACCCAACGATTGCCTCAATTGGTTGGCAAAGGCCGTGCTATGGAATTGCTGCTAACAGCTTCCATGGTCGATGCCCAACGGGCCTATGAAATCGGACTGGCAAATCGTGTTTGTTCAGCCTTGGAACTCAATAAAACAGTGGAAATATTGGCATCTCAAATCATAGAAAATGCACCTCAGGCACAAACCCAACTCATAGGGGCTGTCAATGCGGGCTATGAAACCCAAACCGATGGCTATGCGGCAGAGGCCGAAGCTTTTGGCACTTGTTTTGGCACGGAAAATTTTCGGGAAGGCACCCAGTCTTTTTTGCGGAAACGCAAGCCTAAATATTAGCTTTCTATACCCGCAATAATCTGCTTTTCAACTTCTGAGACAAGATCTTCATGGGGACGTTGTGTCATGGCTAGGGGCGCATGCACTTTGAACTTCATGTGTACACCTATCCCCATTGGAAAACTACCCCAACGCATCAACTTCCAAGAGTGATTGATGGTCACAGGCAAAATCAAGGCATCGGGCATATGTTCAATGAGCGTAAGCAACCCACGGGTTTGAAATTTTTTGGGCTGATGTGTGCGGCTTCGTGTTCCTTCAGGGAAAATGACCGCGCTGCGATTGTTGTTTTGCAGGTTTTTTGCAAAGTTGGTGATGGCTTCCAAAGCTTGTTTGGGGTTTTTGCGATTGATAAGTACAGAACCACCGTGTTTGAGGTTAAACGACACCCCGGGAATTCCTTTGCCCAACTCCTTTTTGCTGATGAATTTAGGGTGTACTTTCCGCAGAAACCATATCAGCGGCGGAATGTCGAACATGCCTTGGTGGTTGGCCACAATGATATAGGACTGGTTTTTGTGCAACATGTGTGGGTTTTCAAACGAAATACGTGTCCCTAAAAGGTTCAGACAGCGCAACAGAAAGAAATTCATGATGTCCACACTTTTTTTATGGGCATGGTAACCAAAACCATAAAAACACACCCACTGCACGGCATGAAAAAACAACAAATTCAATCCGAAGCACAGGTAGTATAGAATGCTTAACGGATAGGCGATGGCTTTTTGCAGTACTTGCAAGGCCTAACAGAAATTGTTGTAGGCCTCTATGAGGTTTTCGGCGATGAGCTCGGCAGGGCGTCCTTCGATGTGGTGGCGTTCTAACATATGAACCAACTCACCGTCTTTAAAAAGCGCGATGCTGGGCGAGGAGGGTGGGAAAGGCACCATCTGTTGGCGGGCCGCATCTGTAGCCTCGCGATCCACACCGGCAAATACGGTTGTGAGCTGCCCAGGGGTCTTTTCGTTGGCCAAGGACATACGCACACCGGGGCGCGCATTGGCCGCGGCGCAGCCACAAACAGAATTGACCACCACTAAGGTGGTACCGGCTTGAGCAAGTGCGTTTTCTACGGCGGAGGCATCTGCCAATTCATCAAATCCGACGGCGGTAAGCTCGTCGCGCATGGGTTGAACCAATTCGGCTGGATACATAGCAAAAATTTTAGACCCCAAAGATACATAACTATGTGGATTTGGGAAGAAGACCAAAGGCTAGACATGGAATTAGAATCCTATCTGAAAACACGCGCATTCGTCGAAAATTCCTTTGTACCTTTGCCACTTATGCGTTGGATTTTTGCCTTGTTGGGCTATATGCTATTTCGTTTTCCCGGGGCGGTATTGGGATTTTTTATCGGTAGCCTTTTCGAAAATACCCGGGTTCAGACAAGCTTTCGCAGTACTCGTATCAGCACCCAAGACTTTGAACTCAAGTTGTTGACTTTGGCCGGACTGGTCATCAAGGCCGATGGCAAAGTCACACAGAGAGAACTCGATTATGTACGGCGCTATTTTGTTTCGGCCTACGGCAGGGAGCGTGCCAATGAGGTGTTTCGGGTATTTAACAGCGAGCTGAACAAATCTGATGTGTCGGCCTTGGAAATCTGTTCTTTTTTTGCGCTTAATGCCCGCTATGAAAGCCGCCTGCAATTGATACACTTTTTGTTTGGCATCGCCCAAGCCGACGGCTCGGTGAGTGAACCAGAATGGCAGAAGATACAGTCTTTTGCGGGTTATCTCAAAGTGCGTATGATGGATTTTGAAAGCATCAAAGCCATGTTTGTTCAGCAAGCTGATAGCGCCTACAAAATTTTGGAAGTATCTCGCACAGACACAGACGCCCAAATCAAAAAAGCCTACCGCGACTTGGCCAAAAAGCACCACCCCGACAAAGTACAGCACTTGGGGGAAGCTTATGTCAAAGCGGCCCGAGAAAAATTCCAACAGATTCAAAAGGCCTACGAACAAATCAAAAACGAACGCGGATTTTAGCCCGCTTTTCGCTATGTTTACGATTCATTTTAAAGCATGAATGATTTTTGGCTACTGATCAAAATGGGTTTCCAGCACGTCTGGGACTGGCAAGGCTATGACCACTTGTTGTTTTTGGCAGCTTTGTGCTTGCCATTTGCCGTGCGTCAGTGGAAAAGACTGCTCGGGCTGGTTACAATATTTACTGTTGGGCACAGCCTGTCGTTGGTGTTGGCCACCTATGGGGTGGTTCGTGTGAGCATGACCTGGATTGAGTTTTTGATTCCATTGAGCATATTGATCGCTGCGCTCTATAATATAGTATGGGCGCCCAAGACTACTGTCAAATCTGCTTTGGTGCCCTTGGTGGTTACCTTGTTTTTTGGGGTGATCCATGGATTTGGTTTTGCATCTTATTTTGATTTGATCAAAGACAGCGACAGTTCTTTGGGTGTGTCGCTATTGGCTTTTGCCTTGGGCATAGAGTCCGCGCAAGTGTTGTTGGCTTTGTTGGTGCTTGTGCTTAATGTAGTGGTATTGCATGTGTTTACTGCCAGCCGACGCGATTGGCTGTTGGTGGGTTCAAGTATCATCATTGGCATTTTATTGCCCATCCTAATAGATCGTTTGCCATGACCAAAGCCGAGGCCAAACAACAGCGCTATGACCGCGCCTATATGCGTATGGCTTTTGAGTGGGCCAAGCTCTCGCATTGTGAACGAAAAAATGTAGGGGCGTTGATTGTCAAAGATCGAATGATTATTTCTGACGGATATAATGGGACACCGACCGGTTTTGAAAACCCTTGTGAAGACGAAGACAACTACACCAAGTGGTATGTGTTGCACGCTGAGGCCAACGCGATTATGAAAGTTGCCGCCTCGACCCAATCTTGTTCGGGCGCGACCCTTTATATTACCTTATCTCCTTGTAAAGAATGCAGCAAATTGATTCACCAAGCCGGCATCAAGCGTGTGGTCTATGCCCAAGCCTACAAGGACACTTCGGGACTGGATTTTTTAGCCAAAGCCGGGGTTACACTTAGCCACTTGCTCCTTGAAGATTAGCCACGCATACGCTGCTGGATTTTTTTGGCCAACAGCAATATGACAAGCAGCAATACAGCACACAAACCCGCAACCACGCCAATGATGGCGATGAGGCTATCGCCCGTAAACGGATCGGCATAATCGATTTGAAAAAGGTTAAAGACCACAAGAACAAGCGCAAGGGCCCCCAAAACATAAATCAATTTTTTCATACAAATAGTTGTTGTACGTTACCGGCAAACAGCTTGACCGCAATGGCCATCAGCACAATGCCAAATATTTTTCGAATGACACTTATCCCAGACGTTCCCAATACCCGCTCGATTCGTTTGGAAGACTTGAGCACCACATAAACGATCAGTATGTTGACCAAGATGGCTACAATAATATTGACGACATGATATTCGGCCCGCATAGACAGTAAAGTTGTCAGTGTCCCCGCGCCCGCTATCAGCGGAAAAGCAATGGGGACAATAGATGCAGACTCGGGTGTTTCTTCTTTGTAAAGTTGGATTCCCAAAATCATTTCGAGAGCTAAGAAGAAAATTACAAAGGAACCCGCTACGGCAAATGAGTTGACATCAATACCAATAAGAGTTAAAATCTTTTCCCCTAAAAACAAAAAGGCAATCATGATTAGACCCGCCACCAGCGATGCCTTTTCGGATTGTATGTGTCCTAATTTTTTACGCAAACCGATAATAATGGGTGTGCTCCCGATAATATCTATCACCGCGAAAAGCACCATACCAGCTGTTAGAATTTCTTTGAGATCAAACATAGAGCAAAGATACAATTCGGGGGGAAATAGCACTTTCCAACTGCCAAATATTTGATAGTTTCGCAATATGTTTCAGTTGGACAATACCTTGATATCAGAGGAACTGCTAGAGGAACACTTTTGTTGTGATTTACAGGCTTGCAAGGGAGCTTGTTGTGTGGCAGGAGAGGCCGGTGCCCCACTTGACAAAGAGGAGGTTTCTTTACTTGAAGAGTTGTATCCTAAAATTGGGCCTTTTTTAAATGACAATGGCCGTAATGCGATTGCACAACACGGCACTTCGGTGGTGGCTGCCGATGGTAGTTTGGAGACCCCTTTGGTAGACGGGAAGGAGTGTGCCTATACCACTTTTGATTCACGCGGTGTGGCTCATTGCGGAATCGAACAAGCTCATAGAGCGGGGGTCATTGACTGGCAAAAGCCCATTTCGTGCCATCTATACCCAGTGCGCGTGCAGCACTATTCTGCATTTACGGCTGTCAACTATCACCGCTGGCAAATTTGCCAAGCTGCTTGTGATTTGGGTTCCAAAAACAAGCTCCCCATATACCAATTTGTCAAAGAAGCTTTGGTCAGAAAATTTGGGCAACCATGGTTTGAAGCACTTGAACAAACAGCCCAATCCTACGCGGCTCAAACAAGGCCTTAAACAAACGTGGTGAAAGTTGTCAATTGATGCTACTCTCGTAAAGTGGTTTTTAACCATCTGAAAACCAGATTTTTATGACTCCCTAAGTGTCAAAGAAAAGTAGGAAAACCCTGAACGAATGTTAAAAACTAAGTGCGTTTGTGAACAACTAAGTCTTTTATTTTTCCAAAAAAATTGAAAGATTTGTGAGGTTCTTTTTTCACAAAAAATTTACAAAACAATAACAATAACACTATGTCTGCAGTCGAACCCATTTTGCAAGAAAACAAAAACCGCTTTGTGATTTTTCCTATTGAGCACCACGACATTTGGGAGTGGTACAAGAAACAGGAAGCATGTTTTTGGACGGCAGAAGAGATCGACTTGCATCAAGACTTAACCGACTGGAGCACCAAGCTCAATGATGACGAACGCTATTTTATCAAACATATTTTGGCATTTTTTGCAGCTTCAGACGGCATAGTTAATGAGAACTTGGCAGAAAATTTTGTGAATGAGGTGCAATATAGTGAGGCGAAGTTTTTCTATGGGTTTCAGATTATGATGGAGAACATCCATTCAGAGACATACTCTTTATTGATCGACACTTATGTGAAAGACGAGGCAGAAAAAGACAGTCTTTTCCGCGCTATTGAAGTTTTTCCAGCCATCAAGCGCAAAGCGGATTGGGCCTTGCGATGGATAGAGTCTGATTCTTTTGCGGAGCGACTTATAGCCTTTGCGGCTGTAGAAGGAATCTTCTTCTCAGGAGCTTTCTGCTCTATATTCTGGCTTAAAAAACGCGGATTGATGCCCGGACTCACTTTCTCCAATGAGCTTATCTCTCGCGACGAGGGGATGCACTGTGACTTTGCGGTTCATTTGCACAACAAGCACTTGGCCAACAAGGTTCCGCCGGCGCGTATTCGCGAGATTATTCTAGACGCACTCTCCATTGAACGTGAGTTTATTACCGAATCACTTCCCATAAGCCTGATCGGTATGAATGCCAAGCTCATGACCCAATACCTTGAATTTGTAACCGACCGACTGTTGGTAGAATTAGGACTCGAAAAAGAGTACAACGTAACCAACCCGTTCGATTTTATGGATATGATTTCGCTACAAGGAAAAACCAATTTCTTTGAAAAGCGTGTGTCCGAATATCAAAAAGCGGGTGTTATCAAACAAGAAACCGAGGAAACCGAAAAGTACAGCTTCGACGAAGATTTTTAGTACGGCTCAACATTTTCTCATTGCAACATTATCTCCCGTCTGACGGGCTGCAATACTGTTCGCAAAAAACTATTAAGACCGAAGAAAAATGTATGTAGTAAAAAGAGATGGGCGTAAAGAACCCATCATGTTCGACAAAATTACGGCACGCGTCCGCAAGCTCTGTTATGGACTCAATAACCTAGTAGATCCAGTCAAAGTGGCCATGCGTGTTATTGAAGGATTATATGACGGGGTGACCACCTCCGAATTGGACAACCTAGCGGCAGAGACTGCGGCAACCATGACGACCACTCACCCGGACTATGCGCTGTTGGCCGCGCGTATTTCTGTGTCTAACCTCCACAAGAATACCAAGAAATCCTTTTCCGAAACCATGACAGACCTCTATGAGTATGTCAACCCACGTACCGGGAAAAAAGCGCCCCTTCTTGCGAACGATGTCTTTAAAGTCATTAAAGACAATGCCGAATTGCTTGATTCCACAATTATCTACAACCGTGATTTCGGCTATGACTACTTTGGTTTTAAAACCTTGGAGCGTTCCTATCTTTTAAAAATCAACGGACAGATAGCTGAGCGCCCCCAACACATGCTGATGCGTGTTTCGATCGGGATTCACTTGGACGACCTAGACGCTGCTATTGAGACCTACCACTTGATGTCCAAAAAATATTTCACTCACGCAACGCCCACTCTTTTCAACTCGGGTACGCCCAAACCCCAAATGTCTTCTTGCTTTTTGTTGGCCATGCGTGATGACAGCATTGATGGCATCTATGACACCCTTAAACATACAGCTAAGATTTCTCAGTCTGCAGGCGGAATTGGTTTGTCTATTCACAACATCCGCGCCACAGGCTCTTATATCGCAGGAACTAACGGAACTTCAAACGGTATTGTCCCCATGTTGCGCGTCTACAACGACACAGCTCGCTACGTGGACCAAGGAGGTGGAAAGCGCAAGGGTTCTTTCGCTATCTATGTAGAGCCATGGCATGCCGATATTTTTGATTTTTTAAACCTGAAGAAAAACCATGGTAAGGAAGAAATGCGCGCACGCGACTTGTTCTACGCCATGTGGATTCCCGATTTGTTTATGAAGCGGGTCGAGGAGGACTCTACTTGGACTTTGATGTGTCCCAATGAGTGTCCAGGACTTTTTGACTCACACGGGGATGAATTTGAAAAAAGATACATCAAGTACGAAAAGGACAACAAAGGCCGCAAAACGGTTAAGGCTCGTGAGCTATGGGAGAAAATCCTCGAGTCACAAATCGAAACAGGGACTCCCTACATGCTTTACAAAGACGCTGCGAATCGCAAGTCCAACCAGAAGAATTTGGGAACCATACGTTCGTCCAATTTGTGTACTGAGATTTTAGAGTACACCTCCAAAGACGAGGTAGCAGTTTGTAACTTGGCCTCAATTGCCTTACCTATGTTTGTTAAGGATGGTTCATTTGACCATAAAGGATTGTTCAACGTAACTGTGAGAGCTACCAAAAACTTAAATAAGGTCATCGATCGCAACTACTACCCCGTAAAGGAAGCAGAAAACTCAAACTTCCGCCACCGACCCGTAGGTTTGGGCGTACAAGGACTTGCGGATACTTTTATCAAGTTGCGCATGCCATTTACCTCTGACGAGGCCAAAGCGTTGAACCAAGAAATATTTGAGACCTTGTATTTCGCGGCATTAACTGCGTCCAAAGATTTGGCCAAAACAGAAGGGCCATATGAGTCCTATGAAGGCTCTCCCATCTCAGAAGGTGAATTCCAGTACAACCTTTGGGGCATCAAAGATGAAGAGCTCAGCGGTCGTTGGGATTGGGCCAAGTTGCGGAAAGACATCAAAAAGCATGGCGTTCGCAACTCCTTGTTGGTAGCGCCGATGCCGACTGCGTCCACTTCTCAAATATTGGGCAACAACGAATGCTTTGAGCCCTATACATCCAATATTTATACCCGTCGCGTGTTGTCCGGAGAGTTTATCGTAGTCAACAAGCACTTATTGGAAGACTTGGTGCGTTTGGGCTTGTGGAATGAAGACCTCAAGCAAGAACTTATGCGTGCCAACGGTTCTGTACAGCAAATAGATGTGATTCCTGATGACATCAAAGAACTCTACAAAACGGCTTGGGAATTGAGCATGAAAGACATCATCGACATGTCGCGTCAAAGAGGCTACTTTATTGACCAGTCACAATCGCTCAACTTATTTATGGAAGGGGCCACCATGGCCAAGCTCACCTCGATGCATTTCTATGCGTGGAAGTCGGGTCTTAAAACAGGAATGTACTATTTGAGAACCAAATCGGCGGTAGATGCTATCAAGTTTACATTAGAGAAAAAGGAAGCCGAGCCGGCCAAAAAAGCAGAAGCGGCATCGGCCGTAGTTGCCGAACCTCTTTCTCCGTCTGAGCTCAAAGAAATGTTGGCTCAGTCGAGAGAGAGTGAAGATGACGATTGCTTGATGTGCGGGTCTTAAACAGCCTCACATTCGAAAAACGCCAAAACTATCGGAGCCTTTGATAGGGGTGCTGTAGACTGCCGCTAAGGAAAGCCCAAGATGTTTTCGAGTATCTCTTGGATCTATGACGCCATCGTCCCATAGCTCGGAAGTTGCGTGCCAGACACTAGCTTTATTTTCTGCGTCCATTTTGATGGCGTCCTTCTCTTTCTTTAGCAGTTTTTCATCAATTTTTTTGTTGAGTGATTGGGCGGACTGCCGCTTGATAATTTCCATCACCCCTGACAGTTGTTCGGCGCCCATCACCCCAGCCTTGGAATTGGGATAAGAGAACAAAAATCGGGGGCCAAAAGAACGCCCACACATGGCGTAATTTCCGGCACCATACGAATTCCCAATCAGCAAACTGATGTGCGGCACTGTGCTTCCTGCCACGGCGTGTATCATTTGTGAGCCACTATTGATCATCCCATTTTGCTCATAGGTCTTACCAACCATAAAGCCAGTGGTATTGTGTATAAACAAGAGTGGCAAATCTTGCTTATTGGCTAATTGAATAAACTGGGTGGCTTTTTGGGCCGATTCGGCAAAGATGACCCCATTATTGGCGATGATTCCCACAGGATACCCGTTGATTTTTGTCCAACAGCAGACCATAGTAATGCCGTAGTTTTCTTTGAATTCGGTAAACTCCGAATTGTCAACGATTCTTGCGATGACCTCTCTGACATCAATGGGCTTTTTGAGGTTGGCCGGAACGATTCCCAACAACTCTTCCGCCTTATAGCGGGGGGGTATAATAGGTTTTGAAGGGATAAGGTGTGGTGTTTGTGGCTTAAGGGTTGCCACTACCTTTCGAGCAATATTGATGGCATCCATTTCATCATCGGCAAGAAAATCTGCCACCCCTGAAATACGGCTGTGCATCAAAGCACCACCTAGTTCTTCATCATTGGTATCCTCGTTGGTGGCCATTTTTACCAAAGGAGGCCCTGCCAAGAACACCTTGGCGGCACTTTTTTGCATGATGGTATAGTCCGACATGCCAGGCACATAGGCTCCGCCGGCTGTGGCATTGCCAAAGACCACCGAGATGGTCGGAATGCCTTGCTTGGAGCGCAAAGACATTTGCCTAAACGTAGCTCCGTAATTGTTAAATACGCGGTCTTGATCGGGTAGGTTGGCGCCTCCACTTTCCACCAGATTGATGGTGGGCAAATGGTTTTCCATTGCGATTTGACTCAAACGCAAGATTTTTAAACTTGTGGCATAGTCAACGGTTCCGGCCTTACGGGTGCTAAGGTTGGAGTTGATGATACACAAACGTCCATTTACATAGCCTATTCCGGCTACGGTAGTGCCACCGGGGCCAAAACCGTTTTCGTGCTGAAGCCCTGCCAAGGGCATCAACTCAATAAATGGACTGTCTTTGTCAAGAAGGAGGCTGATGCGTTCTCTGGCTAGGAATTTATTCCGTTTTCTGGCTCTCGCAATAGAGGCTTCGGTTCCTTCTTGTCGGCTCAATGCCAAATGGGACTCCAATTGCTTTATAAGCACCTCCATCTCCTCCTTATTTTTAAGGAAGCGATCGCTTTTTGGGTTTATTTGGGAACGAAAGCTTTGCATATTATGTTATTGAAGGATGTACACCATATGTGTATCAGGGTACATATCCCATGGCAAATGTATTAAATATGGGGCAGTTGTTGGGCAAACAACATATAAGCCTATTTGTCTCCTTCTTTGGACACCAATGGATCTACCTTGCTATCATACTTTAGGTAGTACAACTCTATGAGATTCATCGTGGCAGCAATCAGGTCTTTGGTTTCGAGAAGTAAGCTAAAAAACAAAGTGGTGTTTTTTGGACTGGAGTCATCCTTGCGTGTTCGGGAGACTTGATCGTCTATTTTTCGAACGATGTCATCGAATAACAGGTTCTTTTTGGGAATAATTTCTTTGATTTGATCAAAGTCGTTGAGGTCAAAAGAAAAGCGAATTTCACCAAACAAGTCCTCCAGCTGTTCTTGGGTTTGTTTGAGTTCTTTGACCTGAGTGTATTTGAGTTTTTTATGGTTGTTACCGACGTGTTTGTGGCATTTTTTGGTAATGTATTCCAAAGACTGACACATATCTTCTAGGCAATCGATGAGGTTGATATAAAAATTACTTGCTGAGACATTATCCTCGTCCAACTCTTTGATGAAATAATACAACTCATCGCGAAGGCTATCAATTTCGTTGGATAATTTGACCACACTTCGTTTGGTTTTTTTAAGACTTTCCATATTTTCAGTGGCCAGTCCATGTATATTGGTCTTAAAGATTTCGTTGGCTCTACTGACCATTCGAGACACATTGTAGGCACTTTCGGCAATAAGTCCTTGGACCGAACCGCTTTCTATCAGGTATAGTTCGTCCTCCTCTTTGAGGGTTTGACTTTCTTTGACACTTCGGGTATAGTTTCGATACAAGATGATAGCGGCCATTACTAAGAGCACAATAATGGCTATGATTCCTCCGAAATAGATAAGGGTTGCCAACAAAGCACAGGCACTAAAAGCGATGATGGCCGTAAGGAACCAACCGCCGATTACATTGAGCACACCCGCCACACGGTAGACAGCGCTATCACTGCCCCACGCGCGGTCAGCCAAAGAGGTTCCCATAGCTACCATAAAAGTCACATAGGTGGTAGAAAGAGGCAATTTGAAAGAGGTAGCAATGGAAATCAGTACTGCAGCTACGGTGAGGTTGATGGAGGCGCGCACGTTGTCAAAAGCGGGCATATCCCCCTTTTTGATAACTGCTTCTTCCACAACAGGTTGGGTGAATTGTTTGCTGATATATCCGCCTATGGAAGCAGGAACAACACGATTCACTACAAAAACAGACCCTACAAAAGCACGAACCATTCCTCTTGAAAGGGCGTTAGACTTGAACCTTTCTTGGGTTTTGTCTTGTCGGGAAAGGTCTATGGTGGTCTTGACCACTTTTCGGGCTTTGGTTGAGGTCCACAATGTGATGACCATCACCAAACCGGCAAGTACTAAAAATAGGGTTGGCGTGGCTACTTTTTGACTGAGTCCACCCATATTGAACAACTCAGCTGCTGCCCCCGAGACCTGCCAGGCTTCATAGGACTGCCAGGCTGCGATGGGCACCCCGATAAAATTGACCAAATCGTTGCCGGCGAAAGCGAGTGCCAAGGAGAAGGTACCTACACCAATGATGATTTTGTATACATCCCAACGTGCGACATAAACCCACACCAAACTGAGTGCAGTCCAAAACAACAGCCCCCAAAACACCACCACGCTAAGGCGAGTTTCGGCAAATTCTTTAAGTGTGAGCCCCCCCAAAATCTGCCAATCGGCGTCGGCAAATGGCGTCCCTTTGATTCCTTTGATAACTATAAAATAGGTGATGGCCGTCAGTGCCATACCCCCAAACAAAGCGCCCGCCCAAAGGGGTTTGTCCATATAGTGAAAACTCAAAAATAATCGAGAAACATACTGTACAATGGCACCGATAGTAAAGGCAAAAATTACCGACAAGAAAATACCCAGGATAATCTGACTTGCCTTGCTGACATTGATAAAGTCCACCAATTCAGACGAAGCATTGCCCATATAGACTTTGAGAAGTGCTATGGCCACAGCGGCGCCCAACAATTCAAATACGATCGATACGGTGGTAGAAGTTGGTAGTCCAAGGGTGTTAAAAAAGTCCAACAGCAAGATGTCGGTAATCATGACGGCCATAAAAATGACCATGATTTCGGAAAACACAAACATTTCTGGGTTGAAGATGCCTTTTCGGGCGACTTCCATGAGTCCACTGGAAAAAATAGCGCCTGACGCCACACCCAAACTGGCCACAATCATGATGGCTCTAAAAGACAGCGCTTTGGAACCGATGGCCGAGTTAAGGAAGTTGACCGCGTCGTTGCTTACCCCTACTATCAAATCTGCCAAGGCCAACACGGCTAAGGCAATTAACATAAAGAGGTATAAATTTTCCATTCGGCAATAATAAAAAAAAGCCCTCAACAAATGAGGGCTTGTGTTTTATGGTTTCGTTAAATAATTAACAAAAGGGCTGTTTAATCTAAATTGATGCTATAGCCAAATGAAATACTCCTGCCTGGGTTGCGGAATGAGAAAACTTCTTCAGGAGCACCAAAGGATTCAAACACACTTTCTCTTTTTTGGTCAAGGATGTTTTTCAACTTAAGGGTAATTGTTTGATTTTCCCCAATTCCTTTGATAAGGTTGAAGTTCAAAGAATGAAAGGGCAATGTATATACGTCAGGATAAAAACCATCGCCCACAACTTCTAAAGTTTTCCCTTGAACATTGTATCCCAAGCTTCCTTGTAGATTTACTTCTGACAGGGTTAGATTAAGTGCTGCATTGATGAGATAAGGGGACTGCCCTTGTAGCGCTCTACCATTTCCCAAAGTTTCTCCAGTACGGAGTCCATTTGTGCGGAGCCTACGCTCGTCATCACTATATTTTTGAAAAGCCTCTATCAAAGAAGCATTGATGTTTACATCGAAAATATCAAGTCCATTTATAAACCCTAGGTTTTTTCTAAGCTCAAACTCCACTCCATAAACATTCGCGTCCCCTAAATTCAAAGGGGTAAAGTTTGATGTAGAGGCCGCAACAAAACTAAGCTCAATAGGGTCTTTGAATTTTTTGTAAAAGGCACTTACTGCAAACATTTGTGCATTCTCACCATAGGTCTCATATCGCACATCAACATTGTCTATGTATGTTGGTTTAATGTCAACATTTCCGATGAAAACCAGATTAGATAATGGATCAAAAATTTCAGCAATAGAAGCTTCTTTAAAGGATGGTCTGGCAGTAGTTTTGTAGTATGCCAATCTTAAGTTGGTATTGTCATTTAGTTCATAAATCAAGTTGGCAGTTGGAAAAAGATTCAGCTTGTCAATTATGAGTTCTTTATCAAAAAACACACCCTGTTGACTATTAGATCCTGTATAGTAAAGGTTGAATTTTTCGAGTCGTAATCCCAAAATACTACGAAGTTTTGGGCTTATTCGAAATTCATTAGAAATATATGCTGCACCATTCAACTGGTAGGCATCAAACTTATTGGCTTCTTGCAATATGGTGGTTTGTGCATTGATATAGGTCCCGTTTTGATTTTCCAAAGTCCAAACGTTATTGTCTGCAAAAAGTTGATTGGGGTCTCCATTGTAGCGCAACCAGTCGGCAGGTGAAGAAAATAAGGTGCTTACAGATATTTGAGCAATAGAAAAGTCACGTTGTTTGTAAGATGCATATCCTCCAAATTTTAACAAGGCATTGTTATCAAACAAGTTGTATTTCTTACTGACATCTATTTTACCGACCAAAGCCACCTCGTCAAGTAAGCGCCATATTCTTTTGGGCTCTGTGTTTTCTTTAAAACTAAACACACCTTCTTCATCTTGAAATGCTGTAACACGCACATCTTTGTCGTGGCTTTTGGAAATCGATGGAGAAATCTTCCAAATGGTTTTCCATGTTCCGTCTTCGCCACCATGAACACCAGACAGCAACAGATTGGTAATGGATCTTTCGGTATACTCTAGGTTGTCTTTGTTGAAGTCGATAAAGTCGGAAAATCGTGTCTCTTGTCTAAAATTACCCGATCTGCTTTCCCCATTTTGAACATGGAGTAAGTTGAACTTATACTTCGAATACTCAGTTTTATATGAAATCCCCAAAAGGCCACTTACAATTACATTGTTACTTCCAATATTTCCAACTTGTGTTCTGTTTGATTCTAAATCAAGCACTCCTTCATTTTCATTTTTATTAAAGATGTTGTTTTGAGCACCTTCATAAAAATCTGTACTGTTTTTATAAGAAAAAGCAGCCAAGAGCCCAAGTCTGTTTCCTGAGTTGCCAACATCATAGGCGTTGGCTGCGGTGTATCCAAAACTAAAGTCCATTCCACTTGTCTGATTGGTGGCCGACATCGTAGGGTCAAAAGATTTCGTCAAGGAACTTATGTTAGCTGCATTTTGAGGAGTCAACCCAAATCGAGGATCAAACCCTTGTCCGAGTATGGAGGCATTTGTAGGTAAGTCTCGGGTACCATCATCAAAACCTAAAAAGTCAGTGTTCCCGCCAACGTAGGCTAAATAATTAGGGTTAAAATGCATATCTGGGTTATATTCCCCGCTTATCGAAATGGATTGTTGTTTGCTGTTTGGGATGTCTTTGGTTTCTATATCCACGATAGCCCCTGTAAAGTCAGCCGGAAGCTCGGCAGTAGCAGATTTAATAACGATCACATTTGACAAAATGTTAGTTGGAAACAAATCCATTTGAACAGTGTTGCGATCCGGATCAAGCCCCGGAATATCTACCCCATTGAGCGTGGATTTGGTGTATCTGTCTCCCAATCCACGAACATACACATACTTTCCTCCTTGTACAGAAACGCCGGGTACGCGTTTAATGGCCGCAGCAATGTCACTTGCCCCCGCTTTTTTAAACGCTTGCGCAGACATGCCGTCAAGAAGGCTTGCTGCTTTTTTTTGGAAGGTTAATACAGATTGCTCGGTGTTCCTAGAGGCGCTTACACTTACTACGACTTCCTCTAGCCCTTGGGCAGCTGCTTGGAGCGTTACCTCCAGTTCTACCATGTTGTTGGTAGTACAATCTACATTGGTGATTTGCTGGGTCTGATATCCCACAAAAGAAAAAACCAAGGTGTAATTCCCTGGAGCAACTTCAAGTAAAAATTTTCCGTCGAAATCTGTGGTGGTTCCTGAGCCTTTTTCACTTATCAAAACATTGGCGAAGGGAAGAGGTTCGTTGAATTCTCCATCAAACACCGTTCCTGTAATGGTAACTTGTGCCATTCCAAAGAAACCTAATGTGTGTGAAAATATAATAAAGAGAAATTTTTTCATCTAAATAATAATTATAAACTTGCCTGACAACCATTTTGATTATCAGGCAAGCAAAATTAAATATAAGGGGTTACCAAATTATCTTTTGTAGAATGTCCAATCAAAAGCAGACTCGTTTGCACCCGCATCTGAATTTTTTCCAGTTACTATTTCCGCCCAATTGGCAGCATCCGCCTGGAAAGAACTTTCGTCCGATTTGTCATCAAAAATTTGGTCAACAGTTTCTCCACTACAAACACTCCCGTCATCAGCAAGCGGGTATTGAATGTCCCAGTTGCTAAATGTTAATGTGCCTGCTGTATATGAGGCAGCATCAGCACTAGCATCTAGCTCTACATCTTTCCCTGAAGTAAAGTTTAGAACATACACATTATTTGTCGCTCCTGTAGCTCCCTTTCTGTAGTCAGCCATTTCACCATCAACTCCGGTGGCAGAACAGTCATCATTGGTGCCAACTATGGTTGCTCCGTCTATAGTAAAACTTCCAGCGGCACTTCCCTCAGGACCATCAATTTCGAAGGCATGATCTGATGCTTCAGTCAATACAACCATAGCATTAGTTATAGTTCCGGCATATGCTTGGTCAATGTCGATACCGTCATCTCCTTGACCCCAAACAAGAAGGTTAGAAGCGTTAACAGTACCTCCGAAGAATTCAATACCATCATCTACATTGGCTATGACTTCAACATTATCAATTGTAGTGCCTGATCCAACACCCCCTAATGTCAAACCATTGATTTCATTTCCTTCGCCTATTTCTGCACCACCATGACGGATAGATACGTAGCTAATAGTTCCTGAGTTGTCAGCAGGGTCAGAACCACCATATAAACCGTTAGTGTCAGAAGCTGGAATACCTTCTATTTGCAATTCGGTAACGTCATTTTTAAAGGAACAAGGGGCTTTTCCTAAAACCAATAGTCCACCCCAAAGTCCACGTGTGCCCACGCTAAGTGCAGGGCCTGAACTTGGGTAAGAACCTCCTGCCAAAATATTATCAGAAACAGAAGTCATAATAATAGGGCTGCTAGCAGTTCCCTGTGCATCAATTTTACCACCTCGTGCAATAATTAAGGTAGAGGCGTCTGCCCCTGTTCCTGAAGTTGCTTTGATTACGGTTCCTGCTTCAATGGTCAAAGTCGCACCATCCATCACAGATACGCGCCCCTGTAGGGTCCAAACTTGGTCTGACGTTAAGGTTTTACTTTCAGTAATATTACCAGTTAATAAGTATGGATTTTCAGGTGAAATGTTATCACCACCACCATCTCCATCATCACTGCTACATGAGTAAAAAGAAACAGTAAGCCCCAATAAAAGAACGTTAAATAAATTTGTTTTTAATGTAGATTTCATGAGTTCAATAATTATTTAGTGCAAACATCGTTTGGGTATGTTTTTTTAGGGTTACCCAAATATTATTTAATGGATTATTTTATGTTTCTTAATTGTTAACAAACTTTTTCATTTCAAACCATCTTTGTTTCTTATTTTGCAACATGCAATGGACCCAACTTTTATCCCTTCGTCGTCAGGGTGACACGCACAAACGACTGCGTAGCGACCAAAGCCATATACGCAGCGGGTTTGAGGTCGATTATGACCGTGTGATTTTCTCGTCTGCCTTTCGTCATCTGCAGGACAAAACACAGGTGATTCCGTTTTCCAAATCGGGCTTTGTCCACACCCGCCTGACCCACAGTTTGGAGGTGTCTGTCGTAGGCCGGAGTTTGGGTAGGACTGTTGGGGCTTTGTTGTTAGAGCGATACCCAGAACTGGCGCAAAGCCATGGCTACCAAGCCCATGATTTTGGTGCCATCGTTGCTGCCGCTGCTTTGGCGCATGACATTGGCAACCCGCCCTTTGGCCACAGCGGCGAACAAGCCATCGGTGACTTTTTTAAAGAGGGCGTTGGAGCCGCATTTTGCAATGACCTGACCGAGACACAAAAGCAAGACCTCCAAAGTTTTGAAGGCAACGCCAATGGGTTTAAAATTCTGACTCAAAACCGCGTAGGTGTGCCGGGGGGGCTGCGGTTGAGCTATGCTACTTTGGGTGCATTTACCAAATACCCCAAAGCCTCTTTGCCGTATAGACCCACCAAAAAGGTTTCTGATAAAAAGTTTGGGTATTTCCAAGCACAAGCGCCTTTCTTTGAGGAGGTAGCCCAAGAGTTGGGACTCCTTGCCTCCGACAACACCTATCACAGACACCCCTTGGCCTTTTTGGTCGAAGCCGCCGATGACATTTGCTATACCCTTATTGACTTTGAAGACGGCATCAACCTGGGTTGGATACCAGAAGAATATGCCCTTGAATATCTTATCAAACTGGTGCAACACAAAATCGATACACCCAAATACAACCAACTCACAACTACTGCCGATCGCTTGGCCTATTTACGGGCCTTGTCCGTGGGGGCACTTATCGAAGATGCCACTCGCGTGTTTATGGAAAACGAATTGGCAATTTTGCAAGGAGATTTTGCCCATGCGCTGTTAGACAAAAGCCAATACAAAGCACAAATCGAAGACATTATTCAGTTGAGCGTGGAAAAAATTTATCGTTCCGATGAAGTGGTGGAAAAAGAATTTAAGGGCTACAAGGCCATTCATCATATTTTGGAAGTACTGACCACGGCTGTGGTTCGGCAGTCTTCTGGAACTACCAATGCTTTGGATCGCTTGGCACTTCAATTTTTACCAGAAACCCTCACGCTCGACCACGATAATCGCTATCAGCAGTTGTTACAAATCAGTTGCTTTGTGGCCGGGCTTACGGATGGCCAAGCATTGGCGTGGCACCAAAAGATGCGTTGATATGTTGCTACCCGATGATGTATTTTTTATGAAAAAAGCCTTGGATGAGGCTCAGCAAGCTGCTACCAAAGGTGAAGTGCCCGTGGGCGTGGTGGTGGTTGCTCAAGGGCAAATCATCGCGCGCGGTCATAATCTTACCGAAACCCTGAACGATGTGACAGCCCACGCTGAGATGCAGGCCATTACGGCTGCAGCCAACCATTTGGGGGGGAAATATTTACACGATTGTACGCTTTACGTCACTCTGGAGCCATGCAGTATGTGTGCAGGGGCCTTGTACTGGAGTCAGTTGGGGCGTTTGGTTTTTGCCGCTGAGGACAACGATCGAGGCTATAGAAAACAGCAAACCCCTTTGCATCCCAAAACCGAAGTCAGCCACGGGATTTGTGCTCAAGAATCTTCGGAATTGATGCAACAATTTTTTAGAAAAAAAAGGGCATAAAAAAACCCCACCGAAGTGGGGATACGCGTAATCAAAATAAGATATAACTAGTCCAGGAGTTCAACTGCTGAGGCAATCTTTCCTTTTTTACCGTCTTCTTCGTTATACGATACTTTGTCTCCTTCGTTAAGCCTAAGGCCCTGAAGAGATGTTACGTGGACAAAGATGTCTTCGCCCGACTCGTCGTTGTTAATGAATCCATAACCTTTAGACTCATTAAAAAATTTAACTGTTCCAGTCATTCATAAAAATTAGGTGGCTAAAGTACCCAAATAAAATCACAACTGGCGAATATTCTCGGTTTTTATTTTTTTGAACCCTGTTGGGGTTTCATTTTTTCGAGGTTTTCTTGGGTCAAAGTGTAATCGGATAATTTTTTTCCACGCCAGCGATGCACCAAAAACACAGGCATAAAGACAAAAGCACCCGCCAACACGGAAAACCCTACGATTTTGTTGCCCAAATCTGGATTAGTTGGTCGCACTGAGAACCCCCAAACGAGCCCTGCCAACACTATGGCAAACAATACCTGTGAGGCCCTACGCATTATTTGGTTTTAAGAGATAGTTCGTCGAGTTGTTCTGTATCCAAACTTGCAGGCGCATCAATCATCACATCGCGACCGCTGTTGTTTTTTGGAAAGGCGATATAGTCGCGTATGGTCTCTTTACCGTCCAAAACAGCTACCAGCCTGTCGAAACCGAGTGCAATGCCACCGTGTGGTGGCGCTCCATAGCGGAATGCATTCATCAAAAACCCAAACTGAGCTTCGGCGCTTTCTTGACTAAAGCCCAATAGGGAAAACATTTTTTCTTGGGTAGTACGGTCATGTATTCGAATCGATCCACCGCCAATTTCATTGCCATTAAGCACCAAGTCATAGGCATTGGCCAATACGGTTTCGGGCGCTTGGTCTAACTGGCCCAAGTGTTCTGGCTTAGGCGCTGTAAAGGGGTGGTGCATAGCGTGGAATGCTTGGGTTTCCGCGTCTTTTTCGAGCAGGGGAAAGTCAACGACCCACAAGGGAGCAAATACGTTGGGGTCTCTCAAACCCAGTGTTTCTGCCAGTTCCATTCGCAAAGCACTTAGCTGGGTTCTGGTAGCCGATTCGGGTCCAGACATCACGAATATCAAATCGCCTTTCTGCGCACCGACAACTGCTGCCCACTGGGCGAGGTCCTCTTGGCTATAAAACTTGTCCACGGATGATTTAAAATTGCCATCTTCGTTACACTTGACCCACACCAAACCTTTGGCGCCAACTTGTGGACGCTTGACCCAGTCGATCCATTTGTCAATTTCTTTTCGGCTCATATCTGCTTTGCCTTCAACGGCAAATCCGACAACCAGCTCTTGGCTGTCAAAGACCTGAAAGCCTTTGCCTTGAGCCGCTTCGTTGAGGGCGCCAAATTTCATCCCAAAACGAATGTCGGGTTTGTCACTCCCGTAGTTCTTGATGGCATCCGCATAGGTCATTCTTGGGAAGGTGTCAGGGCTCACACCTCTAAACTTGTGTATCAGATGTCGAACCAGCCCTTCAAAAATATTGAGGACATCTTCTTGCTCCACAAAGGCCATTTCGCAGTCTATTTGGGTAAATTCTGGTTGGCGATCGGCGCGTAAGTCTTCGTCTCTAAAACATTTGACAATTTGAAAATAGCGGTCCATACCTCCGACCATCAACAATTGCTTGAAGGTTTGGGGCGATTGGGGGAGTGCATAAAACTGCCCCGGATGCATGCGTGATGGAACGACAAAATCGCGGGCTCCTTCAGGAGTAGATTTGATGAGATAGGGCGTCTCAACTTCAGTAAAATGGATGTCGGACAAATAGTTGCGCACTTCCATGGCCACACGGTGGCGGAACAGCAAACTCTCTTTGACAGGATTGCGCCTGATATCCAAATAGCGATACTTCATGCGGAGGTCTTCCCCGCCATCTGTTTGATCCTCAATCGTAAAAGGAGGGGTTTCTGCCGTATTGAGAACCTGAAGTTTGTCTATTAATACTTCTACCTCTCCCGTAGGCATATTGGGGTTTTTGGCCTCCCTTTCGATAGTGGTTCCTTCAATCTGTATGACAAATTCTCTGCCCAATTTACGTGCCTGTTCGAGCAATTCCTTCGAACTTCGTTCTTCGTCTAGCACCAATTGGGTGACGCCATAGCGATCTCTCAGGTCGATCCAAACCACAAATCCTTTGTCCCGAATTTTATGTACCCATCCGGCTAGCTGAACTTGGCTATTGGCATCGCTTTTTCGCAAAGCACCACAATGATGACTTCTGAACATAGGCTTGGTTTGTGCAAAAATAGGGTGTTTTTCAGCAACTCCCTTGAGCTTATTATAACAAAATATAATACGCTGACAATCAGCATAAAAGCACTCTAATGTAAATTTAATGTTAACTAATTGTAAAAATATTGTATATTTGAAACGTAGAACCCTAAAATACACCCTATGAAGACAAAAATTTTCACATTGGTCATGTTTGGTTTTGGGTTGTCGCTTGCTTATGCACAACCGCCCAAAACGGAGCGAACCAAAACAGACAAAATGGTGCGAGTTACCATGTACCATGACAACGGAGCTGTGGCACAAACCGGCTTCTTAAAAGGTAACAAACTAGAAGGGGTTTGGGAATCTTTTGATGCGGAAGGCAACAAAAAGGCCGTTGGCCATTATGAACAAGGTATTAAAACCGGAAAATGGTTTTTTTGGACTGAAGAACAGTTGGCCGAGGTTGATTACAAAAAGAATCGGATTGAAAATGTAATTTATTGGAACACCGATCGCACGGCATCTAGATAACCACTGCTTGGTTGATAAAACTCAAAGGGCCCATATCGGGCCCTTTTTTATTGATTACTAAATCGGATGGCTACCCGTTTGCTTAAGTAGAAAGCGACCGGAACAATAATCAAGGTTAGGAAAGTGGCGAATGTCAATCCAAAGATGACCGTCCACGCCAAAGGTCCCCAAAAGATAACATTGTCACCCCCGATATAGATTTGTGGGTCCCCACTACCAAATAAGCTAAAGAAATTGATATTGAGGCCAACCGCTAGGGGGATGAGCCCTAAAACCGTAGTGATGGCTGTCAGCAATACGGGTCGCAAGCGCGCTTTTCCACCGTTGACAATGGCTTCAAATATTTCTGATTTGGGCAATAGTTCTTCTTTATTCAATCCACGGTTTTGCCTTCTCCTGTCGAGTAGGAGCTGGGTGTAGTCGAGCAGTACCACGCTGTTGTTGACCACAATTCCTGCCAATGAGATAATACCCATCATGGTCATGATAATTACAAAGGTCATGTTGAAAAAGACCAGCCCCAAAAAGACACCTGTGAAGCTCATAAATATGGAAAACAGAATAATTAGCGGCTTGCTTACCGAGTTGAACTGCAATACCAATAACACCAATATCAAGAACAGCGCATACAATAAGGCGCGTGATAAAAAGGCCATGTTATCTTCTTGTTCTTCTATTTCACCCGTAAAACGAAAACGCATATCTGAAGGGATGGAAAATCCATCGATTTGGGCTTTGATCTGGTTGACGATTTCAGCGGCATTGTAACCAGGTAGGATGGCCGAATACACCGTCACCACCCGATCGAGGTTGCGGTGCTTGATGGCACTATAGCCCGAGGTGTTTTGGGTCTGTACCACAGAGGCAACTGGGATGGACTTGATGCGTCCAGAGGCCATGTCTCTGAAAGTGATATTTTGGTTAAACAAGGCCGAGTTGTTGTAGCGGTCTTCGGCTTGGAAGCGCACATTGATGTCATAGTCTTCGCCGTCTTTTTTATAGATGCCTGCTTTTTCTCCAAATAACGCCTGGCGCAATTGATAGCCTACTTGACCAGCACTGACACCGAGTTCGCCTGCCTTGGTTCGATCTACGGCTACTTGCATGCCCGGTTTGTTGCGGTTGACATCAACTTTGAGTTCTTCGATCCCAGCAATATTCATGTCTATGATGAAGTTACGCATGCTCTCTGCGGTCTCAATCAGGGAAGCGTAGTCATCCCCACTAATTTCGATATTGATGGGGTAGCCAAGCGGAGGGCCTGCTTGGTCCTTTTCGACAGAAATCGACACACCTGCAAATTTTCCGGCCAACTGTTGTTGAATCTCACTTCTAAGGGTTTCACTCGAGAGACCTCTTCTAAATTTAAACTCTCGCATGGTAGCCGTAATTTTTCCACGATGAGGCATTTCGGCCTCCGACCCACCTTCTGTTTGCGGATTTCCGGCACCAGCACCCACTTGAGATACTAGAGATTCTACCATAAAGTTGTAGCCCTCATCAATATATTTAGGTGCGTTGACTGCAGTGATGACTTCTTGTTCAATTTGTTTGGTGATGATATCGGTTTTTTCAATATCTGTTCCTTGAGGGTATTCTATATAGGCAATGATTTGTGTGGGCTCATTGTCGGGAAAAAATTCGACTTTTGGCTGTGAGATTCCCACCATCACAAAAGAGAAAATCAACAAAAGTACCGTTCCAAACACAAAGACATAGGCATTTCTTCCTTTCATGGCAAAGCGCAAAGTGCGTTCGTAACGATTCTCCAACCATACCAAAAAACGCGTTCTAAACCGGAAGGATAAGTCTTTTATGAAGTATCTGTAGGCCCAAAAAAGCCCGGCCAAAACAACCAAAAGACTTCCCAATCCTCGAATCTGGCCACCAATTAAAAACACAGATACGCCACTTACAACCAAAACAAGGGTCAGGCGAATGAGTTTTTTGAATGAAAGATTTTTTTCTTCCACATCCATAAATTGGGAGACCAACATGGAGTTGAAAAAAATAGCCACCACCAACGATGAGCCAAGCACTACAGACAGGGTGATGGGGAAATATATCATAAACTGCCCCATGATGCCTGGCCAAAATCCCAAGGGCACAAATGCCGCCACGGTTGTAGCCGTCGATATGATGATTGGGAAAGCGATTTCGCTAACCCCTTTTTTGGCCGCTTCAATGCGACTCATCCCTTCTTTTTCGATAAGGCGATAGACGTTTTCGACCACCACGATTCCGTTGTCGACCAGCATACCCAAGCCCATCACCAAGGCAAATAGCACCATGGTATTCATGGTATATCCGAGTGTTTGAAGGACAAAAAAGGAGATAAACATGGACATGGGTATGGCAAAGCCAACAAACAAGGCGTTTCTAAAGCCTAAAAAGAAAGTGAGTACGGTGACGACCAAAATCACCCCAAACAAAATGTTGTTGACCAAGTCATTGACTTGGTTGATGGTCATGGCCGAGGTGTCATTGGAAATGGTCACCTCAATATCTTCTGGGATTTCATTTTGTTGGGCATCCAACACAATCTGCTGAATGGCATTGGCCGCCTCTATCAAATTTTTACCCCCACGTTTTTTTACATCTAACATCACAGCCACTTTCCCAAAATCTCGGGCGTGGGTGGTGGCGTCTTGGTCTTTAAAACGTACTTGGGCAATGTCTTTTAGGTATATGGCGCCATTTTCATTTTTGATAACAAAATCTTCCAAATCTTGTGGCCGCTGAATCTCCCCAATCACACGAATGTTTCTGCGTTGTCCGTTGGCAATCACACTGCCTGCGGAAACGGTAGAGTTTTCGTTGCGAATGGCCTGAATCACATCTCCAAAACTCACTTTGGAAGCCATCATTTTATGGATGTCTACCGCCACCTCGACTTCTTTGTCTTGGGTGCCTCGGATGTCCACCTCTTTGATTTGGTCGAGGCGCTCGATCCGTTTTTCTAGGATTTCAGCATAGTATTTTAGCGCATCGAGTGTGTAGTCGCCTTTGAGGTTGA
Source organism: Flavobacteriaceae bacterium (assembly GCA_964229545.1). Classification (GTDB taxonomy): domain Bacteria; phylum Bacteroidota; class Bacteroidia; order Flavobacteriales; family Flavobacteriaceae; genus UBA724. Next base: position 37,009 of record CAXRDP010000013.1, read on the forward strand.
CATTGAGAATCGGGAACTCCTCCACAAAATTCAAATCAAACACATTGGGTTCCAGCTTGGCGTTGTTGAAAGTGGGCCAGTCTTCTCCCGACACGACAGCATCGACTTCGTCTTTGACTTTTTGCTTGGCCAAGTCTACCTCAATATCCTCATCAAATTCAAGAACAATCATCGAATAATCGTCTTGAGAAGTAGAGTTGATTTCCACCACATTGCTAATACCTTTGACGGCTTCTTCTAGAGGATCGGTCACAAAGCGCTCAATATCCTCAGCGGTGTTGCCTGGATATGGGGTACTGATATAAATATTGGTCTCTGTAATTTCAGGAAAATTCTCTCGCGGCATGGTCACATATGCCGATACACCCAAAAAGAGCAATATCAACATAAACACATACATGGTGCTGCTGTTGCGAATCGCCCATGAGGAAATGATGAATTCCTTTTCTGAAGATTTAGGTAGTTGGCTCATAGGGTGTTGGTGATTTGGACAGGTTGATTTTCTTTCACTAGGCGTGCTCCTTCTTCAATAATGACAGCACCGGCTTGTAGCCCGCCAATTACCTCAATTAGACCGTCTTGATTGCGTCCGGTTTGGATGAATATTTTTTGTGCCTTGTTGTTAGGGCCAACCGTATATACAAACTCTTCTCCAGCAGCATTTTCTGAAATGATGCTTAGAGGAACCAACAAAGCATCTGTGTTTACGTAATCATAGATGTGCAAGGTGCTGATGAGGTTGGGGCTCAAATCAAGTGAAGCATCTACCGCGGCTGTTACCCTAAAAGTTCTGTTTTCAGTGCTAATGTGTTTGGCTCTATGGGTGATTTTTGATGTAAATGAAGTGTTGAGTACAGGCACATCCACGATTACTTCGGTGCCTTTGTTGACCGAGGGCAAATAGGTTTCTGGCACATCGGCCTCAACATACATTTTTTCAGTGCTTACCAAGCGCAATAAAGGGTTCTGCCCAGGGCCTACCACTTGGCCAACTTCGACCATTATGTCATCTACTTGCCCTGAAAAAGGGGCTTTGACGATGGCTTTGCTGAGCTGTTCTTGGAGTTGTGCCAGTCGGTTTCGTTGGCTTTCGTAGTTGGTTTTGGCTTGAAGAAATTCAATTTCTGAACCGATTTGTTGGCCCCAAAGTCTTTTTTGACGGTCAAACACCGTCTTAGCCAAATCGGTTTGGGCTTGCTGTAGTTTTACATTGTCTGCCAAGCCCCCATCATCGATTCGGATTAATACTTGTCCTTTGCGAACTAGTTGCCCTTCTGCGACTTCAATGGAAGCAACCGCGCCCATAAACTCGGGTTGCAACAGAAGATTCTGATCGGTTTTTATGATGGATTGTACGGAAGTTTTGTGCTTGAACATCTGGGGGGTGAGTTTCATCACGGTGACCAAGGCACGCTTTTTTGTGGTGTCAAAGCGGTCAATGGCATCGGTTATGCTGCCCAACTCCTTGTTGAGTACTTCGATTTGATTGACCAGTTCGGAGCGTTTTTGCTCTAAGCCCCCGATGTCTTTTTGTGCAATAAGTGACTCCGTTGTGGGCGTTTCATTGCCCCCGCAGGAAATGAGTAATAAAAGGATGGTAAAAGTCAGGAGATTTTTCATTTTTTTTCGTTTTTGGGTGTAGTGTGTAGCAGTATGTCAAGGGCCGTACGGGCTTGAATGACCGACTGCATGGAGGTTAAATATTCGTTTTGTGCTTGGTAGAGTTGTGTTTGGGCTTCTCGTAGTGTAAAGCTGCCCACAATACCCTCATTGAACTTGATTTGATTTTTTTCTTCAATATTTTCGGCTAGAGTCAAGTTTTCTTGACTGCGCTTAAAATTTTCCAACGCCAAGGTGTATTGGTTTTGAAGACTGGCCCATTGCAGCATGAGTTGTGCTTCGGTTTCTTCCACTTGGGTTTTGGCTTTGTCCACATTGATTTTGGCTCTTTGTGTACGTGCCTGTCGCCCACCAGAACTGAAAACGGGCAAGTTGATGCTAAACCCCAGTGAGGCACGTCCAAACCAACTTTGATCGCGTTCTAAAAAGTCAAAGGCATCGCTGTAACCATCATATCCGCCACTGGCAAAGGCTGAAATGGTCGGCAAAGCACGGAAACGCTCTAACTTGAGCAACAACTCTTGACTGCGCTGGTCATTTTGAGCGATTTGATAATCGATGTTATGTTCCAAATCGAGTGTAGCATCGTTTTCGCTGCTTGTTTGTTTGATACACAAGCCCAATAAACTGTCCGAAGGTGTTATGGGGTCTGCCAAGGGTTTGCCCATCACAAGGTTCAGCATTTTTTTGGTGACTGGCACCATGCGTTGGCTATAATCCAAAGCGCTTTGTAGGGAAGAAAGCGTAATGCGCAATTGTTGCACCAGTTCTTCTTCTACCAAACCATTGTCGGCGATTTTTTGTGTTTCCATCAAGGTTTTTTCCACATTGGCGACATTGTTGGACAAGACAGTGACTTGTTCGGTGGCCAATAACATATTGACATAAGCATCTGTCACCACCCTACGCACTTCCAAATCGGTTTTGATTTTGGCTTGTTTGGATATGGTCAAAAAGATTTTGGACGCTTGTAAGCCTACCAAATAAGATCCGTCAAAGACAAGTTGGTTGACCCGGGCTTGTGCATCGACACTTTGTTCGGTTCCAAATTGAATTTCGGCAAATTCGCCTGGATTTCCCCCAAAAAATTCTGCAGGGATGAGCGAGGTGGGTTGCTCGATGGCTTTGTTGTAGCCGGCGGAGGCACTGATTTGCGGCAATCCTGTAGCTATGGTTTCCCAGCGTTGTTTTTGAGCTATTTCGATGTCTCGGTCAGCGTTTTGAGCATTGCGGTTGTTGCGCAGGGCTTCTTGCAGGGCTTGGTCTAGGCTCAAAGGCTGTTGGCCCCACAAGGTACTAGCCAGAAGGAAAAAGCCTAGAGGCAAAAGTTTGAATTTAAGCATAAGCGGTTTTTAAGAATGGGTTTAACAATTGTTTTCCTTTATCGGTTACGATGGCCCGAAGGTGGTATTCTAAGTAATATTCCATCAGTTTTTCAGCGGTGTAGTTTTCCGAAGGAAAGAGCTCCACGTTCTTGATGGCTGTCATCCCATTAAAATACATACGGGCAATAAAATCTATGTTTATGTCAGAGCGAAACAACTTCATCTCGACGCCTTTTTGGAGGCTTTTTACTACGGTGTTGGTGACGAATTGGAACTGTTTTTGTTGCAGTTCTTTGTGAATGCTTGGATAGTATTTCTGCAATTGGTATTGGGGAGATGTTTTTTCCCCTTTGAGCCGATGCATCAAGAACATCTTTACTTCGAACAATTCGGTGATGGGGTTTTCAGATTGCTGTCTGATGTTTTCAATCCCTGAAGTGATAGCGTCGTAGAGTTTAAAAACCGCCGCTTGTACCAACTGCTCTTTGTTTTCAAAAAAGGTATAAATGGTTTTTTTGGAGATGCCCATTTGGACTGCGATATCGTCCATGGTCACACTTTTGAATCCCAGGGTGAGAAACAAATCTGTAGCAATAGCAACGATAGATTTTTCTAAATCTTTCTTTTCCATAGCGGGGCAAAGATACTCACAGGAAACTTTAAAAACAAAAAAAGTTTCCATGGTTTAGAAAATCTTAACATATGTTAATTTTTTTGGGTGTCAATACGTCTCGTTTTAGATGATTGAATATTGAAAGTTGTTCTATTTTTCATACATTTGAGTTATGAACCATTTTTTAAAAGGAATAGATTCAATTTTCTTTCCTAGCCCCAACAGATTTCGATTTCCCGCCCAAATCTCTGACCAAATTCAGCCCCATTTTATTGCGGTGTTGAATTTTATCCGCCAAGCTTATGTCTCCGACTTCACGCAACAGAAAAAGTCCAAAAGACCCCCGAAGTAGATCTAAAAAGTCGCTTGAGCAAAACGTGAAAGACATTGAGGTCCATGCGGCGGGCGTGGAACACCATAGTTTTAGCTATAGGTCGGCACCTATACCTACTCCTGATGATTTTTTGAATTATGCAAAAGTTGATCCTTCTTTTCCGAACCGCATAATGTCAATGGCTGAAAAACAACAACGTGCAAGCAATCGCTCCAAATTCTTTGAAAACATCTCTGTAGCCATTCTCACTTTTTCAGGTCAATTATTTGCTTTTACAGCTTTGCTAGGGATACTTTACTTGATTTATCTTGCAATAAATGAGGGAAGTGAAATAGGAAAATATCTTACCATAGGCGCGGCTGGAATCATAAGTGTGTTTATATATGCTCGTTCCAAAGGAACTCCAAAGTAACTTTTTTAAGACATTTACTTTCTACCGTCGTTCAATTGTCATTAGAAGGTAAAGATTTTGTGTTGAATATATTTTTTTGGGTGTTGTACCTTTACAAAAATTCAACACTATGCAAAGCATTGGGGATTATCAAGCTCTTTTTTCCAAACATTTGGCATCCTTTTCCCTTCCTCAGCAGCCCAAACGCTTGTTTGACCCCATTGCATA
>CAXRDP010000014.1:0-7736 GCA_964229545.1 Flavobacteriaceae bacterium
TCCTGCGGCTAGGTTGGAAAGGTTTTGTTGGTTTTCTTGTCCTGTGGGTATGTTTCCGTCAGTAGTTGTCCAGCTAAAGGTGTAGGGTGGTGTGCCTCCTGTAGGGTTTATGGAAATGCTTCCGTCATCAGCTTGGAAGCAGCTGACTGGGACAATGGAGGTGTTTGCGTTGGGCAAAGTTAATTCAGGGGGCTGTTCAATTACAAAGGTTTCCGTTCGCAAACACCCGGAGTCTGTCACATCAAAATTAAAAGCATTGATGTTAAAAGTGGATAGTGGATTATCGAATAATCTTAATTCATATGTGCCGGCTGAAAGACCATTTAAACTTATATTTTGACCATCTAGCACATCATACCATGTCCCTATTGAGGTAGTTATTGTGCCATACCCAGTCAGTGGAATAAGGGTATTGAGAGTTGAGTTGAAAAGCTGAACCTTATAATTCACATCCCAACCACCAATCATATCAAAAATAACACTTCCAGTACCTCCAAAGCAAAGAGGGTTTTGCACCACCACATTGGCACTTAAGGCGCCTGGCACTTCTACATCAAAAGTTTTTGTTCCCACACAACCATAATCATCTTCCCAATTAAGTGTATATGTATCTGAAGTCAGGTTTTCAAATAATAAATGAATGGCATCTTGTCCGGTTACTCCACTAGCTACAACATTGTTTTGGCTATCTGTCAAGGTGTATGTGTAGGGCCCAATTCCATTATCTAAAAGAGCCAATATGGCGCCAGAATTTTCATTTTCACTACAAATCAATCCTGAAAACCTATCGGTTGCCGTTAAAGCATATGCATCTGAGAGCTCATAAACGGCTGTAATTTGTTCGTTTGTTGAAAGATTGGTTACTTCGACTCGATAGTTTCCTGGTCCTGGCGCAAATAGAACGCGAAGTGTTTGATCTGTCAGTATCACCCAATTTCCGGAGCCGCTGGGTTGTTCTTGATACCATTGATATGAAACTTGACTTCCTTCAGCTCCTTCCACTGAAATGGTTATTGTACCTTGACATGCATTGATTACAGCTACGGCTATGGTGAAAGAATCAGACTGACCATAGGTTTTGGCTTGAAAACTCCCCAATAAAAGGAGAGAAATTGATAGTAATATTTTTTTAAATTTTGAAGTCATCAATTTTTTTAAAAAATGACAATTAAAAACTGCACAACTATCAGGCTACAGATCTTGGAGTATTGGGGAACTAAAGGATAATCAGAGTAAATCTATAACAATATTTACATACTACAATTTAAATCTCAATAATTATATATTACCTAACAAAACAAACGATTTGTCAAGTGGGTATATTGTTTAATTCAAACACCGCAAATCAAAGTTCTATTTACGCTTACAGTAAATTAATTAATAAACAACCATAAACTTAAGGTTATGATAGATTTTATATTTGGGAACAAGTTATTTTTACAAACTTTTACACAAACACCTTTGGCACTATCATTATAAAGTGTATATTTTAAATATAAACCAAGTTGATAATAGCGCTACTTGGTTTTTTTAAATCATTATAAATTAACTTTCACAATCATGCTTATGCTATGCATTTTTTAAAAGCTTTCGCATTAAGAAGCCTTTCAAAAAAAATAAGTTAATCTTTTGTAGTTCAAGTTGTATATGTTGAAGTATTTTTTAGCGCATAATGAACCAGTCACCTGAAGCATTACTTGTGTCCCATTGCCAAATAAATTCTATAGCTTCGTGATAAACTGTGCCAGCGGGACTATCAAATAAATCATAGTTTGATGGGCTGGAACCATCATAAAGTGTGCCATTTATGTTCATTATTGGATTTTGATTATAATCTTCAACGACGGTAATAATTTTTCCATTATAACTGGCATTTAAATCCTCAAACAAAAGGTGATTATTTCCACTAGGATTTCCCATAATGATGATGTCAAATTCATCTATATTTATATAATCATACTTGCCACTTCCATTAAATTGTGAAGTTCCAAGTCCTACAGTCAAAGGGTTGTTGACAGGTCTACCATTCCCATTGACATAACGAGCTTTTTTTCTAGAGGGTGTACCTGCTATCCATACAGTTCCGTTAAAAACAAGAACATCGTTGGTCGATGGCGAAGTATTGACATCATTTAGGTCATTTAGTGCGAGGTCGTTTGCTGCTATAACCCAATTGGTCCCATCGTATACATATAACAAACCATCTGTAGTGTTTTTCCATATATCTCCTTCAATGGGACTGAAGGGTTGTGTTGTCGATTCTGTATATTCTACCCCGGTACTGGCTTTGGTGCCTTTTTGGTCAATCACATTGACCCTTTGTCCCAATAACATGGATGAAAACAAAAAACCCACCAGGACCATCCACAGCCTAGTTTGGTTTTTGGAATTGACTCGGACAAGGTTGCCTACATTGAATTCAGACTGCATGGTTGCGTTTTAATTTATCATGTGTCTAAAAAATTCTTATTTTACCCATTGAATTTCAAAAAAATCTCCTGTATAAATAGGATAGTTTGTCGAAACCAAAGTCACGGAATTGGTTGCGACAGTATAGTCTGTTCCTGTTACGAGTTTAGCTCCGTTTCTGTATACCCAGACTTGTGCGGCAGTTGTGGAGATGCCTGTAACAGTTATGGTTGGGTCAGTGGTTTCATCTATAGCAACTGCCGTATAACTTGAACTTCCACTTAGTATAAGACCAGATGCTAACAATTTTTCGATAGCTCCAGTTGCTTCATTTCTTACCAACAAGGTGTACCCTGTTCCTGTTGCCCCTCCACCCTGAGCATCGTCACCACTTACAGCATTTGTTGAAGCAGAAGCAGTGGTAAGATCGATGCCATCCAAAGCAAACACATTGCCATCCACGTCTATATAGGTATCCGTGGTTAGAGTTCCCCCCAACTGCCAGGTGGTGGTGGTGACATCTGCGGTGCTATTAGTCAAAGTGGTAATACCATTGGAAGATTGCAAATACTTGATGGTTCCCTTGTTGTCAATCACCCGGACAGCAGTGGAGGTGTTTAAGGAGATATCTCCCGATGTCTGTTGCGCCCAGCCAAGGCTGGTTATAAATAGCATCAAGCCACCAATCAGTATGGAGCGCCGGTGTTTTAAAACAAATGATTTCATGATTTAAGAATTTAATGTTTAGATTTTTTATTGTAATTGTATGATTTTAATTTGATCATCTAAATAGCAACTGATGCCATCTAGCTGAATGGTATTGGTGTTTATTTGTAAAAAATCGATACGCACCCCATTGCGGTACACATCAATATTGTTAATATCTGCAATGGCAGCAGGTGTGGCAAAGTCGGTTTGCCCATCTACAGCCGTATGGGTAGCTACAAGTTGCAGGGCTTTGTTGCCAGGCACCCACTGGGTCCCGTCAAAAACAAGGGTTTGGTTGGCAGTAGGTGGCAGGGTTGTCAGATCGACATCATTCAAATCATCGAGTCCGCCATCAAAACCAATGAGCAAGGGGTCGGCAAGGGTGCCAGACCCAGTTACCACTATGGGTGCAGTTGCATTGACTTCTATCACGTTGGAGGCAGCGCCTAAGGCATAAAACGCAAAAGGCACATAGTGCAACTCGTTCTCAGGAAAATCAGGAGACACAACCTCAAAATTGCTGCAGCTGGCAGTATAATCTACCTCTACTTCCAAATATTTTGCGGTGCCATCCCAACGCAGGCTTTCAAGGCGCAGCGGGTCGCTCGGATTGTCTCCACGCCCAATGACCAAGTTGACCTGCCCAAAGTAGTCGGTGGTGGTATTATGGGTTTCTGTGTATTCGATCGTTTGGGTGTCGTCATAAATGGTAAACCGAAAACAAACTGCTTTTTCTGAGAAAGGGGTCACCGTAGAATCCACACCAGGGATTTCTACCACGGGCTCTATGACGGTGCCTTGGTAGGCCATGCCCTTGGGTTGTTGAGACCAACCCAACGCACAAACCAAAAACAGCAAGCCTCCAAACAACTTTCTCATAGCCAGAATTTGATTAGCAAGCCCGTATGGTGACCTATCAAAGCCAGGGATTCTGATGATTGGCTCAACGATTGTTGGTAACTGTAATCGTAAAATACCCCCATACGAATGTCGGGCAGGGTTTCGACTGTAAATCGCAAGCCCAGCATAGGCCCGACCCAAAAACCATCAAACTCTTCTTTGCCCGATAGATCAATAAACTGGTTGTCTATTTGTTGCGATCCGCTTGTCATGTAGGAGGTTGTCAGACCCAAGCGTAGTGTGGCATTAAAGACCGAGCAACTGGCACAATAGGCTCTGGAAAAAATTTCACCTATTTGGGTTTCCGTGCCCAAGTAAAGCCCCAAAAAACGCATGTCATATTCGAGTTGGGTGGTGATTACATTTCCCAAAACTTGGTGTTGTTCCATACGCAGCCCGATCTGAAAATTTATAAAATCGCGTATCCACTCATCTGCATAATGAAGCTGAACCGATTGCCCATTTCCAGACTGAAAAACAGGCTTGGGGCTGGTGTTTGAGCGATAGGAAAAATTGCTCGAAGTCACTCCGTACCCCAAATCCAAGTGCTGCCCTTGGACCACGCCAAAAACCAATAGGTAAAACAATAATACCAGCCTAAGGGCCTTCATTATTTATTTTTTATAATATTAGTGAATAATTTTATAACGTACAGTGTTCAAATATATTTTAACATTTGCTCTTTTTGCGCTGTCTTTTGGACTGCAAGCCCAAGAGGTAGTGCGCCAACATATTGGTTCACAAGGAATAAGCTCACCCAAAAAAATCCATTATACCCTAGGGCAATCATTGGCCAATACGGATGAAAAGATGCATTATGGCTACCAACGTCCTTTGTTGTGGTCTGTAGGCCTACAAAACACCAAGCTGCTCCAGCCCGAGCTGTATCCAAACCCATTCACAAATGCCTTGCAATTTTCTGGACTGCCCAACGGTGATATCCTAGTTCAGTTACACACTGTGTCTGGACAATTGGTAGTAAAAAAGCGTTTTATGGCAACAGATCAAAAATTCACATTGGAGTTGAATCATTTGAGTGCCGGCACTTATTTGGTCAGTGTCCTAACCCTTGATCAAAAAGCGGTTTTTAAGGTGGTCAAAAAATAGTCCTAACTGCTTGGCGTCGCCTGATTGAGTTCAAAACACCGCAAATCAAAATAGCTTACCGCTGCCAGTAAATGATCAAAAATATCGGCGGTGATATGCTCGTAGTTCTTCCAAACCTTGTCACTGCTAAAGGCATAAATTTCCAAGGGAGTGCTGCCGTAGTTTGTGGTGGGCAGTTGCCTACACATGATGGTGAGTTCGTTGCTGATTTTGGGATGAGATTCCAAGTAGTTTTCAATGTATTTTCGGTACAATCCCAGATTGGTGAGGTTGCGCCCGTTGATGGCCAAGCTTTTGTCTACACTTGTATTGGCGGCATCGATTTCGGCTTTGCGTTCTTTGAGGTATGCACCTATACGCTCTATGCGTTGTAAATCTGTCAGTTCTTTATCTTCAAGAAAGCGAATGCTTTGGGTCTGTATCAAAATCGATCTTTTGATACGCCGCCCTCCAGACTCCGCCATGCCACGCCAGTTTTTAAAGGAATCAGAAATGAGGTTGTAAGTAGGGATGGTCGTAATGGTCTTGTCAAAGTTTTGCACTTTTACGGTCGAAAGGTTAATTTCCACCACATCGCCATCGGCACCATATTTTTCCATCGTTACCCAATCGCCTATACGCACCAAGTCATTGGCAGCAATTTGGATGCTGGCCACAAACCCCAAAATGGTGTCTTTGAAAATCAATAACAAGACTGCCGACAAGGCACCCATAGCGGTTAAGAAATAAGCAATTTCTCTGCCTGTAACGATAGAAAACAACACTACAATTCCCACTACCCAAATCACTATCATAAAGACTTGGATATAACTGTCTATGGGTTTGTCTTTAAAGGCCTCCAAGGATCGCAGATAGCTCCTTACGGCATGTAGAAAACTCCGTAATATCCAGATGGTAATAAGCACACCATAGACATTGAGAAGGGTGTCAACAGCGCTATAGACATCTGAATTATCTAAAACCCAAAAAGGGAGTGCCGCATGTAAAAAGAAATAGGGAGCCAGTTGCGCGACATAGGTCGGAAAACGGGCGTCTAAGAGGTGGTCATCGAGGTGTGTTTTGGTGCGCTTTGCCAGACGAACAAAAACTCCTTTTATGAGGCGTTTGGCAATAAGGTCAAGCACCAAGGCAACCACCACCAAGGCCAAGCTTACTGCTAAAAAATCGACCCACCAAGCCAAGCTGGTATTCCATCCTTTTTCTGTGAGGAAATCAATGAGTATGCTGCGTTTCATAGGATAAATTTCTCAAAAATACTATCTTTATAACAACTCAGCCACACAATTTCCCCAAGCAGACCCAAAAAAACGCCTGCACACATGGGGTGTAGTGCAGGCGCCAAAACAATAACTAACAAAAAAATTATTAAGACATTTAATATTATACATTAATCGTGCCAAACTTATCTTAAGCCTCATAAATTATGGTAAAACCTATTATTTTTTTATTTTCCCTTTTGTTTTTTTCTGCCGGTTGGGCTCAGGAGTTTGTGGTAACTCCCGAACGCATCGAATACATAGACCCTGATTCGCACCAATTGGTATCCGTTCAGGAAAACACCTTGGATTTTACCTCAGTAAAACTATCTCGAGACACCAACTACTTGGCAGTCTACCTGCCCAAACAAGATCATAACCACGAAAGTCATACGGAATACTACTACAAACTGACACAAAACAATGAGTCCTATGACTGGTTTAGCTGTGGGCATGAGGTGCGCTTGGTAGGATTGGCACTAGGGAAACACAGGCTCTGTATCATGGCCAAAAATCCAGAGGGTATTGCTTCTGCCAATATGTTTAACCTTGATATTGAAGTGCCCCCCTCCATATGGTTTACGCCGTGGTTTACTGCCTTGGTGGCTTTGTTTGTCATCTTTGTGTTGATTTTATGGCGCAGTTATGAATACCGTATTTTCAAAATCCGAAAAGACCGCGATCTGCAAATTTCAAACTTGGAAGCACGCGCCTATCGTGCCCAAATGAACCCGCATTTTATTTTTAATGCGCTCAATGGTATGCAAACCGCCATGATTTTAAGATGAGAGGAAGAATTTAACAGATATGTCTCCTCTTTCTCAAAACTTATACGCAATACCATCGAAATGAGTAGCGTGGACAAGCTAAGTTTGAGCGATGAAATAGACTATATTGAAAACTATATCGCACTACAAGCACTCAGACTCGAAAAAGACATCGTGTTAGACATCCAAGTCGACGATGCCCTAGACAAAGACCTGACCTATCTGCCTTGCATGATGCTACAGCCAATAGTCGAAAACGCCATTGTTCATGGCTTAATCCCCATGGACGGGGTCAATAAAATACACATCCGGTTTAACAAAAAAGAAAATTATTTACAGTGCCGCATCCAAGACAATGGCATTGGACGTAAAGCCGCAGAAGCCCAACGTGAACGCTATCAAAAAACCCACAAATCTTTTGCCACTCAAATCATGAAAGAACGCATCAATATTTTTAACTACTACAACAAAGAAAATCTTGATTTTGAAATTGAAGATTTATACGATGCCACCGGAGCGGCCACCGGAACGGCAGTGACCCTGACCATTCCACTGGATTTTAAGACCCGCGAGAAATGATTTTTTCAAA
>CAXRDP010000015.1:0-5320 GCA_964229545.1 Flavobacteriaceae bacterium
TAGGATAAAGCCCATCTATTTTTCTACTCCATAGGATTAATCCCTATCTTTGACAAAAACCTACAATCATGAAACAAACGTTAACTCTCTTTTTTTGTATCGTATTCTTTGGATCCTCTAAGGCACAGCTTTTTGAAGGCATAGAAAACGTACTACGCGCTTCAGAATCCGATGCCGCCCTTTTGGCTGAAGGATACAGTCGGCCTTTGGGGAAAGCCCTTATCTATGGTCTTAATGCCGGATGGGCCAGCAGTGCCAAAACTCATAAAAAACTAGGCTTTGACCTCACTATTGGAGCTGCGGCACCTTTTGTTCCACAAGCAGACGAGTCTTTTGTGCCTACGGGTCTAAACTCTCTGTCCACTTCTGCCAGCACCCTTCCCACTATATTTGGGGACAACAGACAAGAAACCCTGCAAATTTCTATACCTGCTCAAGGATTGGAGCCTGAACTCTCTGGTAGCCTTCCCTTTCCTGGAGGCGCTAAGGAAGACCTTCCTTTGAACACCTTACCAGCACCGATTTTGCAAGCCGGAATTGGCTTGTTTTTCGATACTGACCTTTTGGTTCGCTATGTTCCTGAGTTTACTTATGAGGGTAGTACATTTAATTTGTTTGGTCTGGGCCTCAAGCACAACTTAATGCAGTATTTTGGTCCATTAGATAAACTACCACTCAACGTGGCCCTATTGGGTGCTTTCACACAAACTGAGCTATTGTATGATTTGTCTGGCAGTAATATCCCTGGTCAAAATCAGCGCATGACGTTTGACGTTAATGCCTATACTGTTCAAGCTTTGGCCTCTATAGACCTTCCCGTTATTAGCGTTTTTGGCGGGGTGGGGTATAGCTCTGGCTCATCCAGCTACCAAGCACTGGGTGCGTATGATATTGTATACAACATAGAAGGGGGCGGAAGTTACACAAGAACCTTGAATGACCCTTTCAAGCTATCTTACGACGCTAGCGGTATGATGGGGGTTGTGGGGCTTCGTATGAACTTATTGTTTTTAAAGATTTTTGCCAATTACACCCTACAAGAATACAATACCTTAACGGCAGGGATTTCACTTAATTTTCGTTAAATAACATAAAAACATTTTGATGTTTCTGCTTGCGTTGTATATTTGCAACGCAAAAGAGGACGGATTTGACTGATTGCAACCTCTCACAAAAATTGCTAAAGCAGTGGTTGCTTTACAAAGACCGTAAACAAGTCAAATCCCCACAAAAGCACCCGATTATGGCTTATTTTTTTACATCAGAATCTGTTTCTGAAGGGCATCCCGACAAAGTTGCCGATCAAATTAGTGATGCCTTGTTGGATCACTTTTTGGCATTTGACCCCGAAAGCAAGGTCGCTTGTGAAACCTTGGTTACTACCGGTCAGGTGATATTGTCAGGAGAGGTAAAAAGCACCACTTACCTCGATGTGCAAAACATTGCCCGCCAAACCATCAACCGGATTGGCTACACCAAAGGGGAATATCAATTTTCAGGAGACTCTTGTGGTGTGGTTTCGCTTATACACGAGCAGTCACAAGACATCAACCAGGGTGTCGACCGTGCTGTAAAAGAAGAACAAGGTGCCGGAGACCAAGGGATTATGTTTGGCTATGCATCCAACGAGACCCAAAACTTTATGCCTTTGCCATTGGCGATTGCCCATAAAATTTTAGAGGTACTGGCTGATTTTCGTCATTCAGGTGATGTCATACCGTATTTGCGCCCCGATGCCAAATCGCAAGTTACCATCGAATACAGCGATGACCATCAGCCTTTGCGCATCGACAACATAGTGGTCTCTACCCAACACGATCCATTCGATGAGGATAATCAAATGTTGGCGCGTATCAAAGAGGACATCTGTTTGCTTGTCATCCCAAAAGTCATCGCGTCTTTTGACAAGAGGATACAGGAACTATTCAAAGTAGACATCACTTATCACATCAATCCAACAGGAAAGTTTGTTATTGGTGGCCCTCATGGAGACACGGGTTTGACAGGACGAAAAATCATCGTTGACACCTATGGTGGCAAAGGCGCCCATGGAGGCGGTGCTTTTAGCGGTAAAGACCCTAGTAAGGTAGATCGAAGTGCAGCCTACGCAGCACGTCATATGGCTAAAAACGCAGTGGCAGCAGGTGTATGTGATGAAATATTGGTACAATTGAGTTATGCTATTGGCGTGGCCAAACCCACATCTGTTTTTGTGGACACCTATGGCACAGCCAAGGTAGACCTAACGGATGGTCAAATTGCAGAGCGTTTACAAGCCTTATTCGATTTGACTCCTTATGGCATTGAAAAACGCCTTAAACTACGCACCCCTATCTATTTAGAGACTGCCGCTTATGGCCATATGGGCAGAGAGCCCAAAGTAGTCAAAAAAATATTTGAGTCGCCTTATAACGGCAAAACAGAAATTGAGGTGTCTCTATTTCCGTGGGAGAAATTAGACGCCGTCGAAGACATTCAACAAACATTTAATATTATAAACTAACAATGAGTTCACAACAATTTTCAACAGATGCTTTACATGCAGGGCATGACGTAACCACGACCCAAGGCACCCGTGCGGTTCCTATCTATCAATCAACGTCTTATGTCTTTAAAGATACAGATCACGCCGCCAATTTGTTTGCTTTGGCCGAGCCCGGATATATTTATACCCGTCTGAACAACCCAACGGCTGATGTCTTAGAGCAACGTATGGCTGCGCTCGAAGGAGGAATTGCCGCCGTAGCAACTGCTTCGGGTACTTCTGCCATAAGCACAGCCTTATTGGTATTGCTCAAAGCAGGCGACCACATTGTAGCTTCTAACAGCCTTTATGGTGGTACTTACAACATGCTAAAAGTGATGATGCCACGTTTGGGAATCACCACCACCTTTGTGGATCCTGACGATCCCAAAAATTTTGCTGCTGCGGTGCAAGACAACACCCGCTTGTTTTTTGCTGAATCGCTTGGAAACCCCAAGTTGGATGTATTGGACCTCAAAGCCATTTCCGCAGAAGCAAAAGCTGCTAAAGTTCCTTTTATGGTGGACAACACAGTAGCCACGCCTGCATTGTTGAAACCCATTGAGCACGGCGCCAATATTGTCATCCATTCATTGACCAAATACGCCAATGGTAATGGAACAGCGATGGGTGGTGTTATCGTCGATGCTGGTACTTTTGACTGGTCTAATGGTAACTTCCCAGAATTTACGTCTCCTTCAGCCGGTTATCACGGTTTGGTGTTGCACGAGGCGCTGGGTCCAGCGGCATACATTGCCAAGGTGCGCATCGAAGGTTTACGCGATTTGGGTGCAGCCATCAGCCCCTTCAATGCGTTTCAGATCATTCAGGGATTGGAGACTTGGGAAGTACGTATGCAAAAACACAGTCAAAACGCTTTAGAGCTTGCAGAATGGCTACAAGAGCAAGACCAAGTGGCTTGGGTGAGCTATCCTGGGCTTAAAAAGGGTAAGTACTATGACTTGGCGCAAAGCTACCTTCCTAAAGGACAGAGTGGTATTTTGACCTTTGGTCTTAAAGGAGGTTTCGATGCTGCCAAAACCGTAGTGAACAAAACCCAATTGTTTTCTCTTTTGGCCAATATCGGAGACACCAAATCTTTGGTTATCCATCCTGCGAGCACCACCCATCAACAGCTATCTGAAGTGGAGCAAGCCACCACAGGAGTCACGCCTGACTTGGTGCGTTTGTCAGTTGGGTTGGAGGATATCGCAGACCTAAAAGCAGATTTAAAACAAGCTTTCGATAGCTTATAATAAGATAAACTGCAGTTACCATGTCAGAAAGAAAGTATATAGACTTTCCGCACTACAAAACCCTCTCGGGCAGCCTAATGGACTTGAAAATTTCTTACAAATCCTTTGGCTGTCCATTAGGAACCGCTCCTGTGGTATTGGTCAATCATTCCCTCACTGGAAACGCTGATGTGGCCGGAGAGGAAGGTTGGTGGCCACAAATTATTGGTCCTGACAAATTGATTGACACTCAAGTATTCAGCGTACTTGCCTTTAACTTTCCCGGCAATGGGGATGACAGCTACCTTATTGAGGAGTATGAGCAACTGGTGCTCAGGGATATTGCCTTTTTGGTCAAAGAAGCTTTAGACAAACTAAAAATCCAAAAACTCTATGCAGCCATTGGTGGTTCTATCGGAGGTGCTTTGGCTTGGGAGTTGGCCGCTTCTTTTCCTGATTTGATTGAAAACTTGGTACCCATTGCTTGCGATTGGAAAACCTCGGATTGGGTGTTGGCGCACACGCTGTTGCAAGACCAAATTCTTAAAAACTCTAGCCAACCGCTATATGACGCTCGTATACACGCCATGTTGTGTTATAGAACTCCAGAATCGTTCAAATATAGGTTTAACCGAACCATCCACCCCGACAAGGGGATTTTCAATATCGACAGTTGGTTGTTTTATCACGGAGAAAAACTCGAAAATCGTTTTCATCTGCAGGCCTACAAACTGATGAATCATCTCTTACGCACCATTGACATCACTGAGGGTCGGGGTTCTTTTGAGGAAATTGTCGATCAGATTTCTGCCGATATCTATTTGGTTTCTATCGATTCGGATTTGTTTTTTACAGACGAAGAAAACAGAGAAACCTACAGAAATCTTATGAGTCACAAACACAACCTTCATTACAAAACCATCAGATCCATTCACGGACATGATGCTTTTTTGATTGAGTTTGATCAACTGACCGAGCTCTTACAACCTGTTTTTTCAATACCTAAATCACAAGCCCTATGAAAGTAGAACTCACCCACCAATCCGGCTACCATGCCACCATTACAGACGATCGTGGTTACACTATCGACATCGATAACAAATCTGTGGACAACCCCCAAGGAGCCAGCCCTATGGAGCTGTTACTCATGGGTGTGGCGGGTTGCAGTAGCATTGACATTGTCCATATTTTGGACAAACAAAAAATCAAGCTCGACAGCCTAAAAATAGAAGTCCAAGGGAAACGCCAAGCCGATACTACGCCCGCTTTGTTTACTGATATTCATGCGATTGTTAAGGTAACCGGTGATGTAAAGCCCGACAGAATTTACAGGGCTGCCAAACTTTCCTTTGAAAAATATTGTTCAGTCTCCAAAACTTTGGAAGCCACTGCCAACATCACCTTTTCCGTAACCGTAAACGAACAGCCCTATGAGCCGACCCAATAGATTTGAAACGGATGCCATTCGCACTCAGTTAGATCGCTCTCAACACCAAGAACACAGCAACCCGCTATTTCTCACCTCTAGTTTTGTCTTTGACGACGCTGAAGAAATGCGTGC
>CAXRDP010000016.1:0-5302 GCA_964229545.1 Flavobacteriaceae bacterium
CTTAGGATTGTACACGCTTTGTGTGCTGTTAGGACTGTTTTTGATGATTGTGTTTTATGTGGTTTTGGTTCGTGTGTTTACCAAAAAATCACCCCGTTTCTTTCTTAACGGAATCACACCGGCCCAACTCTTGGCCTTTTCGACCAGTTCTTCGGCTGCTACACTACCAGTAACCATGGAAAGGGTTCAAGAACACCTAGGCGTAGAGGAGGAGGTCAGCAGTTTTGTATTGCCTATAGGTACTACCATCAATATGGATGGCACCAGTTTGTATCAAGGAATCGCCGCGGTCTTTATCGCCCAAACTTTTGGGATGGACCTCGATTTGGGGGCCCAGTTGGGCATCATTGCCACTGCCTCACTGGCATCCATAGGCGCTGCTGCCGTTCCGAGTGGCGGCATGGTCATGCTATTGATTGTGTTGGGACAAGCCGGTATCCCTGAAGCCGGATTGGCATTGATTTTTGCCGTTGACAGACCCCTAGATATGTGCAGAACCATGGTCAACGTAACTGGCGATGCCACCGTCTCCATGATGGTTGCCAAATCAGTAGGCAAACTGAAAACGCCTAAAGAAAAACACTGGGATGACCATTATCCGAAGAAGTAGACTGGCTTTACTTCTTCAACAAATCTCTGATTTCTGTCAGTAGCTGTTCTTGTTTGGAGGGCGGCGCAGGTAAAGGCGTTGCTTCGTCTTCAGCTTCCCAGCGCTCTTTGGCTTTGTTATAGGCTTTGACCACCAAAAAAATAGAAAAAGCCACCAAAACAAAGGTGATGATGGTGTTGATAAAAGTGCCATAGGTAATGGCTACTTCTGCCACTTCTTCAGATGCAGGTTGGATAACAATCTTAAGGGACGAAAAATCAATCCCTCCGATAAGCAAACCCACAGGGGGCATGATCACGTCGTTAACCAACGATTTGACTATAGCCCCAAAGTAGGTGGCCAAAATAAGTCCGACAGCCATATCTAAGACACTGCCACGATTGATAAATTTTTTGAATTCTTTCACGATAGTTGATTTAGGTAAATGAAACATAATATTGATTTTTCTAAGTTATAATTTTTTTTCTAAGGGCTGAAGAAGCGTTTTCTAATAGCGGACATTGCTCATAGCGTCCAAAAATGCGATATCTGTTGCTGGCAATCCATCGATATAAAAATTTTCTAAAGAATACAGGAATAATGCGGATTGTTAAAGCCAACCACCTGAGAGATGAGAGTTGTTGACAAATAAACAATACCGCCTTGTCTGCAAAGTAAGTTTGGCCCTCAACATCCATAACCACAACCGCATCGGTATCAAAAACAAACGCATGTTGTTTTGTAAAATTTCCGTTGAGGGTTACAAATCGAAACTGATCTGATTTGTCGAGCTGTATCAATCTTCTGACCACACGGTTGCACAACACACATATATCATCAAAGAAAATTAGGGTTTTGCCAGTGGTGTTCATGGACGCTGTACCAATTCCAAATCATCAGTCTTTACTTGTGTGGTAAAGATGCCATAATTGACGATGGCCTTGTTTTTCTCCAAACTGTCAATGGTACCGACGGCTTTTCCGTCGTATAAGCGCACTTGATCACCAATTTGAAAATCGACCTTCGGGCGTTTTTTAGGCTGGGGAGTTGGGTTTTTCTTTTTTTCTGCTCGAACTTCATCGACCTTTTTGGCCACTTCGGCTTTCACTATGACTTTTTCAGCCTTCTTTTTCTTGACAACTGCTGCAGATTGTTTTTTTCGTCTGGCATTTTCTGCTTCAACCAATTGTAGCAATCCTGATATTAATGGTCGTTTTTTACCGTTTAAAAAATACTGTGAGGCCAAATCTTCTACTTTGTTGCCCAACACAATCATACGTTGGTCTTGATCAAAAAGCTCTTGATAGCGCTCCAATTTGGACTTGACCTTGGCGTTTAGGCGTTCGAGCTGTTCGTTTTCTTTCTTTTTTCGTAAATATTCATCTTGTAGCTGTTTGGCGTTTTTGGTCATCTCGCTACGCTCTTTTTGCATTTTGGCCAAAGTGGCGTCGAAGCGTACTTTACCCTTTTCTATCTTTTTCTTAGCACGATTGATAAGGCTGTATGGAATGCCATTTTTTTGTGCTACCTCAAATGTAAACGAGCTGCCTGCCTCACCCAACACCAGTTGGAAAGTCGGCATCAGACTCGAGCGGTCAAACTGCATATTCGCGTTGGCCGCATAGGGGAGTTCATCTGCCAACAACTTAAGGTTGGTGTAATGGGTAGTGATGGCGCCCACCGCTTCACGCTCGTAAAAAACCTCTAAAAAGATTTCTGCCAAAGCACCGCCCAATTCAGGGTCAGAACCTGTGCCAAATTCATCAATCAAAAACAAGGTGTTTTTGTTGCATTTTTTTAAAAAACGATTCATGTTCTTCAATCGGTAGCTGTAGGTGCTTAACTCATTCTCTATCGATTGGTTGTCTCCGATATCTGTGAGTATGTTCTCAAAAACACCCATATGTGAAGTCGGGTCTACCGGCACCAAAAAACCACTCTGGAACATCAGTTGCAACAAACCGATGGTTTTTAGGGTGATGCTTTTTCCTCCTGCGTTAGGGCCAGAAATCACAATGATGCGGTTTTCCTTATGAAGGTGTATGTCTTGTGGAAAGGTAGGTTGTTTTTTAAGTTTATTTGCCAACAAAAGCAACGGGTGATAGGCACTCTTTAATTCCAATTCTCCATGCTCATTGATGTTAGGCATGATACCCTCCATGTCTTGTGCGTACAAAGACTTGGCACAAACGACATCTATATGCGTGGTATAGCTTTGATAAGAAGTCAAAATTTCCCTAAAAGGGCGCAACTGGTCCGTGAGGCTACGTAAAATTTTATCAATTTCTTCCATTTCGTCATATTCCAAATTTTGCAACTCCTGGCTTAGTTGTTGCACCGCTGCGGGTTCAATATATACGATACTCCCTGTTTTACTACTTCCTAACAATGCACCTTTAACTTTTCTTCTGTACATGGCCTTTACCGCCAAAACCCTGCGCTGACCGATGACTGTTTCACGAATGTCATCCAAAAAACCCGATGCTTGATACTGACCCATAGCCGCACCAAAACTTTGGCCTATTTTGCCACGCACTTGTTGCATCTGCCTTCTTATGGTCCCAAGGGTAGGGGAGGCCTGGTCACGAACCATACCAAATCGATCAATGACCGCATCTATGGATTTGGGTATGGATTTTTCGACAATCAGTTCCGAACCTAAGTTAAAAAGCGTAGGAAAAGTGATCTTTGTCTTTTTAAAAAACAACAACAATGATATGGCTGTTTTTGCCAAATGGGCAACGCTTTGAAAGCCATCAACCTCGATTTTGCTATTTTCAATCCCCAGCAGCCCCAATTCTTTTTCAATACTTTCAAAGCCATGATTCGGAATCCGATGTTCTGTTTCGTGGGAATATTTGTATTCATGAACCTCTGAAACGGAAATTCGAACGCTGTCCACAGTTGTAGCAGGTTGGGTACGCATCATTACTTCTTTACCCAACTGGGTAGCACAGCGCATGGCGGCTTGTTCTAAAACCGTGGGAAATTCTAAATCGGTAATACTTTTTGTGCTGATCTTTTTCATGGGTTTTCCCTACCTTCGAGCATCGCAAAACTAACTTTTTTTGATGAACGTTCGTATTGAATCTTCTTGGAAAACAGCCTTAGAAGAAGAGTTTACCAAACCCTACTTTCATCAATTGACGCAATTTGTGCGTCAAGCATATGCAAAGGGAGCGGTTTTTCCGCCTGCCGGGCAGATTTTTCGTGCTTTAGATATGTGCCCTTTATCAGAAGTTCGGGTTGTGATTTTGGGACAAGATCCTTACCACGGACCTGGCCAGGCGCATGGTTTGTGTTTTTCTGTTCCCCATGGGATTGCACACCCGCCGTCGCTGATCAATATTTTTAAAGAATTGGAACATGATATAGGCAAACCTTACCCATCGTCTGGTGACCTAAGTGCTTGGGCGCAGCAAGGGGTTTTGTTATTAAACGCCACCCTTACGGTCGCATCGGGTCAGGCGGGGAGTCACCAAAATCGTGGTTGGGAGCAGTTTACGGACGCGGTTATCTCTAAAGTTTCGGAACAAAACACAGATGTGGTATTCTTGCTTTGGGGCGGTTATGCCAAGAAAAAAGGGCGCATCATCGACCCTAATAAACATTTGGTATTGACTTCCGGACACCCTTCTCCGTTAAGCGCCAACAGGGGCTATTGGTTTGGCAACAAACATTTTAGTCGTTGCAATACTTTTTTAAAACAAAAAGGTTACACACCTGTTCAATGGTAGGTTGTTTAATCAAATTTTCCGGCGGCTATACCATCTATAACCTTACGTATCATTTTATCGACCGTTGCAGACGGATTCAATGAGAAACTGCCCAAACTCCTGTTGGCCAAAATGGCGCTGACAGAAATTGCTTTGTGTCCCATCAGTTGGCTCAATCCATAGATGCCCGAAGACTCCATATCAAAATGAGTAATGGATTGGTTATGATATGTAAATTCAGTGAGTTGATTTAGGGAGTAAGCTTTCTTGGACGGTATCCTTAATTGCCTTAGTTGGGGCCCGTAAAAGCCCGAATTTGTAGCAATCACTCCATTTTCAAAACCCAAATCCTCACAAGCAGAAACAAGCATAGGATCTGCATCGACGCCATATGGGTGACTGAAAGATACTGGCAAAGACAAATAGACTGTGAGTGCTTTGGCCATGGGGTGTGTTGGTAAATCATAATAATGCAGCAGATTATCGAATCCTATAGCGGTCTCAGCAACCATGATGGTGTCGAGGGGAATTTCGGACTGAGCAGCCCCTGAAGTACCCAATCTGATAAAGGTGAGTGGCGTATGGGCGGGTAGGGGACTACCTGTTTGCAAATCCATGTTAAAAAGTGCGTCCAACTCGTTAAAGACGATGTCAATATTGTCTGTGCCCATGCCTGTAGAGATTACGGAGATGGGTCTGCCGGACAACATACCGGTTTGGGTGTGTATTTCTCTGGTTTGATGGGAAAAAGTGACCGTGTCAAAATGGCGGGCTACGGTATAAACACGATTGGGGTCCCCAACAGTGATGATTAATGGAGCACAGTCACCGGGTTTGAGCCCCAAATGATAGACAGAACCGTCTGGGTTAAGAATGAGTTCAGAAGCCTTCATCCGCCCACGCGTTTGACTTGGTGACCTTGTTGCCGCAGGTAATCCATGATTTTGTCACGAAAATTTCCTTGAATAAGGATTTCGCCATCTTTGACCGTACCACC
>CAXRDP010000017.1:0-10482 GCA_964229545.1 Flavobacteriaceae bacterium
CAGGAGTCTCCTAGAGGTGTGTTGGATGCCGTGTCAGGCACGGCATGACATCGGAAATGCCAATTCATCTTGTCACTCCTTATCTAATCAACAAAGGTTTCTTTTAGAACTGCTTTACACTTTATGATTTCGGACTGGGTCAAAGTTTCAAAGACTTTTACGATTCTGATTTTGTCAATAGTTCGAATTTGATCAATCGCAATCATCCCTTTTTTTTCGCCGTGTTTGACAGGAATCCTGGTAGGGTATTTTTTTAAATTTGTGGTCATTGGAGCAAGTACAATGGTATTTAGGAACTTGTTCATTTCATTGGGTGAAATGACAACACATGGCCTTGTTTTTTTAATTTCACTTCCAATGGTTGGGTCAAGATTGACAAGAACAATGGCATACTGATTTAGCTCCATTTATCTATGTTTTCATCTTCAAAAACATCGTCTATAAGCATAGTGTCATCCCCGTTTTGACTCATTTTCTTAAACGCTTGTTCCCAGTCGCGTCTTGGAGTATCTATAGGTTTTAGGACAATTTGCTCCTTTTCAAGAATCAAAACCACCTTGTCCTTGATGTTGTATTTTTCCAAAATTGTCTTACTCAAACGAAGCCCTTTGGAGTTTCCGATTTTGATTATTGCTGTTTCCATAACATTTTTTGTAAATACAAAGTAATTACTTTTTTTTAAAACATCAAAACATTACTTCACCCTGTCACTCCTGCCTGCCCTGTCTGCCGACAGGCAGGCGTCAGGTAGGCCTGTGGATTTACCTGCCGAAGGTAGGAGCAGGAGTCTCCTAGAGGTGTGTTGGATGCCGTGTCAGGCACGGCATGACCATCGGGAATGTGGTTAAAAATTACTGAATATGCTTGTGCGCTTTGTAAGAAGAACGCACTAAGGGGCCACTTTCTACATGGCGGAAACCCATTTCTTTGCCAAATACCTCGTATTTGTCAAACTGTTCAGGGCTGATAAATTCTTTGACAGGCAAGTGTTTTTTGGAAGGTTGAAGGTATTGACCTAAAGTCACTATATCCACATCTGCCTCACGCAAGTCACGCATGGTCTGCAGCACTTCTTCTTCGGTTTCTCCCAATCCGAGCATCACGCCTGATTTGGTACGTCGCACACCGGCTTGCTTGAGGTAGCGCAACACCTCCAGGCTACGATCGTATTTGGCTTGGATACGAACCTCACGGGTGAGGCGGCGCACGGTCTCCATATTGTGAGAAACCACCTCGGGCATCACTTCAACGATACGGTCGATATGTTTTTCTATGCCTTGAAAATCAGGTATCAGTGTCTCCATGGTTGTCCCCGGGCTGATACGCCGTACGGCTTGCACGGTTTCTGCCCATATGATAGAACCCATATCTGCCAAGTCATCACGGTCTACAGAGGTGATGACTGCGTGCTTGATATTCATCAGTTTGATAGAACGCGCTACTTTTTCGGGTTCTGCCCAGTCCACACTCTCAGGTCGTCCGGTTTGTACCCCACAAAACCCACAAGAACGTGTACAGATATTTCCCAATATCATAAAGGTGGCAGTACCTTCACCCCAACACTCACCCATATTGGGGCAACTGCCAGAAGTGCAAATCGTATGGAGTTTGTATTTGTCCACCAATCCACGTAGTTCGGTATATTTTTTACCAGTTGGCAACTTGACCCTCAGCCACTTGGGCTTCGGGCTGTGTGCTTTGGATTGTGCAACTTCAGTTGTGGCGGACATAAGGAATTTTAATGTGACAAAGATACGTCAAAAGCACAAATTAGAGCGTGGTCAGATACCACAGACTAAAGCCTATCAAAAATGCGATACCCGCCCAGCTGAGCGCTTTTAAAAAGGCTTTGGGTCTATGCATTTCAGGGGTGTGTTTGCCTTTAATCAATACAAAATTGGCAATCGCATAGAATGGAGCAGTAATAAAAGAAAGTATGGTGGCTATGGCGACCAATAGCCCCATATCAGCGAGGAAAAACAAAAAAATACAGCTGGTGCCGACTGCCAAAATAGCCAGCCAAAGCGCATAGGAACTCAAAAAATCGGGCAGTCGCATCAGCCGTGCAGTCTTGGCCATGGCACGAGGCGACGCGTCCAGACAAGTCAGGGTGGTGCTAAACATGGTGGTTAATGCCGCAATTCCAATGACCCAGTAAGCCCCTTGACCCAAACTGCTTGTGTAGAGGTCTATCAACTGTCCCGCAAACACACTGCCGCTATTGGAAAAACGGGTGCCACTTCCAAACATCACATAGGCTCCCAACAACAAAAAGCAACCTCCCAAAAAGAAGGTGGTTGCAAAGCCTACATTAAAATCAAATAAGCTGTTTTTTATATTAAAACCCTTTACACTTTTCTTTTTTTCCAAAGTCCACAAGGAGTGCCACACAGAGATGTCCAATGGTCCGGGCATCCATCCCATAAATGCGATCAAAAAAGCCAGTCCTGCCTCTGTGACAGGAAAAGTAGGTTGCCATGAGGGCATCTGGGTGTTTTGAGTCGCCAATATCACAGCTATTAAAGTGCTGATGCTTAGCGTAACGATAATGATTTTCATCAGGCGATCCAAGGTGGCATAGCGACCTACAACCAATAGCAAGCTGCATGCGGCAGTGAGCCCCAAGCTCCAATAAACAGCGTTGTTAGTGATGCCAAAAAGTTCAACTGCCAGTCCGGCGGTTACGATGGTGACAGCAGATTGGATGGTAAACATGGTTGCCAAGGTCAGGACAAAGTAGATGACCAACACCCCTTTGCCTAGTCTTTTGTATCCTTCCAAAAGACTTTCGCCCGTAGCCATCGCGTAGCGTGGGCCGTATTGAAAAAAAGGATATTTAAAAAGGTTGACCAACACCAAAGCCCAGACCCACCCCAATCCGAAATCTGCACCCGCTCGGGTAGATTGCACTAGGTGTGAGACCCCAATCGCGGCACCTGCAAACAACAAACCCGGACCTAATTTTCGAAAGATGTTCATGAAGAGGTGTTGATGATTTCGGCCAATAGTTTTTTGGCTCGCAATAGCCGCACCTTGACATTGCTAATCGACAAGTTGAGTTGGTCGGCAATTTCTTTGTGGCTACACTCTTGAAAATAGCGCAACTGAATGACATCTCGGTAATGAGGCTTGAGTTGTTTGATTTGATCTAACAATTTGGAGAGATTTTGAGACCGTATCAATTGGTCTTCAGGACCGAGGGTGTCGTCTACCACACTTTCAGCGGCTTGTTGCTCGGTCTGAGAAGCTCTTTGGGCTTGGGTGCTTTGCTTTCGCAACAGGTCAATATGTAAGTTCTTTGCGATGGTGGTCAGCCAAGTATTGAATTGAAATTCTGGGTCAAAAGAATCGATTTTATCAAAAGCTTTTGAGAAGGCTTGCAAACAGATATCTTCGGCATCATTTTCATTTTCTACCCTGTGTAGCAGAAATCCATAGAGTGCGTTCCAGTGTAAATCCAACAAAACTCTAAACGCATGTTGGTCTCCAGCCTGCGCTTTCTCTATGTGATTACGAATTTGTTGTTGTTCTTTGTCCAAGGAAGCCTAAAGATAGCAATTCTGTCTTTAGTTGTGTTGGGGCTTGGGCAAGTCGCAGTCAGTTTGTTGTGCGGGCATTTTACCACAAAGACTACAGGGCTCTCCTTCTTTGTTTAAAAAAGGACTCTGGCTGGCACAAGTGCCGGCAAATTCTCCTCCTTTTTTGGCCCAAATCTTGATAGCGATTCCTGCAAAAGCAAGACCGACTAAGACCAAGGTTATCAGAAATAATTCCATGCTGCAAATATAGGGTTTCAAAGGATATTTACCTCCGGAACCAAGTGGATTTGAAACTTATTGGCAACCGCTTCCTGCACTTTTTGACTGAAAGCGACTAAGTCTTTACCGGATGCAGTGCCATAATTGACAAGCACCAATGCATGTTGTTTGTGCATACCTGCATCTCCTTCTCTTTTGCCTTTAAAGCCTGCTTGTTCGATAAGCCATGCGGCAGGGATTTTATGATACCCCTCTCCGGCAGGATAGGACGGCAACGCTGGGTGTTTGTCAAGCAATGCCGCATACGCATCTTCACTGATGATGGGGTTTTTAAAAAAACTACCTGCATTGCCTAGTTCTTTGGGGTCGGGGAGTTTGCTCTCACGAATTTGTATAACCGCGCGGGCTACCTCTTTTGCTGTTGGATTTTTACACCCCCATGTATTCAAAACAGACTCAATGGCTCCATAGGCTGTTTTGGGCGTATGCCCTTTTTTGAAGAGGCGAAGACATACATAGGTAATTACCACTTTGTTTTTTAGGTTGTTTTTAAACACAGAATCTCTGTATCCAAACTGGCATTGATTGGCATCATAGCTTATTACTTCCAGACTTTCACGATGTATAAACCTGCAACTGTTAAAAACATCTTTGAGTTCCACTCCGTAAGCTCCTATATTTTGTATGGGCGCAGCCCCAACTTGGCCGGGAATCAGCGCTAGGTTTTCTATGCCTCCAAGGTTGTGTTCTAAAGACCACAGCACCAATTCATGCCAATCGACACCAGCACCTACTTTAACTAGGGCTGTCTGTGAATCTTCTTCAATAATTTCAATTCCCGAGATGTTCATTTTGACAACAGCTTGTTTGGGGTCCTCAACAAATAAAGTATTACTGCCGCCACCCAGTATCCATGCATTTTCAAAACGAGCATCCTGCAATATGTCTATTAAGGATTCTTCCGAGTCAACAGAAGCAAACAAAGGCGCTTTGACAGCCACACCAAAGCTGTTAAAGGATGTTAGTAAAACATCATTTTCAATCATCGCACATTGCTTGTTTGCAGGGTTTTGGGATACGCGGCCAAAGCCCTTCCTAGCAGCCCAGCACTTTCTTTGAGTTTTGAGGCCTCAAGCACATAAGCAATGCGAATCAATGACTTTCCCAACGCACGGTTTCCATAGAACCCAGAGGCGGGCGCAACCATGAGCGTTTTTCCATTGTGCTCAAAGGAAGACAACAGCCATTGGGCAAAATCATCACTATCTTCAATAGGCAACTTAACCAAACAATAAAAAGCGCCTGCGGGAAGACTTACCTCAATTCCTGGAACTGCTTTGAGGGCATCGATAAGTGTGTTTCTTCTTTCTTGGTAAGTTTTTTTGACCTCCTCAAGGTAGGAAGGAGGCGCATCCATAGCTGCTTCAGAAGCCAATAGGCCCAATGTAGGGGGCGACAAGCGCGATTGGGCAAACTTGAGCGCGGCTCCCATGACCGCTTTGTTTTTTGATACCAAACAACCGATTCGAGCGCCACACATACTGTAGCGTTTGGACATAGAATCTACCAGAATGGCGTGTTCTTCCAGTCCGGGAATGGACAAAACAGAGTAGTGGGTGCCATCATCATAGACAAACTCTCTGTAAACCTCATCGACTATGAGAAAAATGTCATGTTTTTTGACCAACTGTGCCAAGTCTTCAAGCTCCTTTTGGGTATACACATAGCCCGTAGGGTTGTTGGGGTTGCATATAAAAATGGCTCTCGTTTTTGAGTGAATCAACGATTCGATGGTGTCGATGCTTGGCAAGGCAAAATTAGTATCCAATCCAGATGGTACAGGGACAACTTTAACACCACAAGCAGCTGCAAAGGTGTCGTAGTTGGCATAGAAAGGTTCAGGAATGATGATTTCATCACCCTCATTAGTGATACAATCCAAGGTCATGATAATGGCCTCGCTTGCACCCGTAGTCACCAAAATATCCTCAGGAGATACCTGAATATTGTGCTTTGCAAAATATGCTGTCATTTTGGTTCTGTAGGCCAAAGTCCCTTCCGAGGGTCCATAGGCCAATACATTTTCTTTAAAGTTGTGAACCGCATCCAATGCAATCTGAGGCGTAGGAATATCGGGCTGACCAATATTAAGATGAATTACCTCAATACCCTTGGCTTTGGCAGCATCGGCATAGGTTGATAATTTTCTTATGGGTGAGGTAGGAAGGTTTCTTCCTTTGACCGAAATTTCGGGCATAACGCACTATTTATTGCAAAGATGCAAAAAATACAATCTTTGTATTGTAACAATTGTGTCGAAAAAATAGACTAAATGAAGAATTTTGTTATTCTTCTTGTTCTTCTTCAGTTTCAATGACTTCCCCTTTGATTTTGAGGGCAACCACGGGCGTCGAAGCGTTTGAACTCACGGTGATGGTTTTCCGAATGGGCCCCACACGTTGGGTGTCATACTTTACCTCAATTTCTGAGGAAGCACCCGGTGCTATGGGAGCGTCAGGTTTTTTGGGAATGGTACAACCACATGACGAACGAACTTGCTTAATTTCCAAAGGAGTTGTGCCGTTGTTTGTGAATCGAAAAATACGTACGCCATCATCGCCTTTTTCTATGGTTCCATAATCGATGGTCAATGAGTCAAAAACAATTTGAGGCGCTTCTTGGGATTGGGCAGTCGTGAACGACAAAACCATTGCGATAAGTAGTAAGCGAATTTTCATGGTTCGAATTTTTTATAAAGTTACAAAATTTGGTGCAACACTTGTGCCAACTTTTTTAATCAACAGGAGTTAGCTACTTTTGTTTTGCAATTTATCAAACAGCTTTCAATGGGTTTAGACACCAAGCTTGACTTAGAAAAAATATCCGAAAAATGGTATGCATACTGGATTGAAAAAGGATATTTCAAGTCACAACCCGATGCCCGTACGCCTTACACAATCGTAATTCCGCCACCCAATGTGACCGGTGTGTTGCATATGGGGCACATGATGAACAACACCCTTCAGGATGTGTTGATTCGCCGTGCGAGAATGCGGGGTTACAATGCTTGTTGGGTACCCGGTACGGATCACGCTTCCATTGCTACAGAGGCTAAGGTGGTTCAAAAGCTACAAAATGAAGGCATTCAAAAAGAGGATCTTGGTAGAGAGGCTTTTTTAGAACATGCTTGGGCATGGACCCATGAGCATGGCGGTATCATATTGGAGCAACTCAAAAAACTCGGCTGTTCATGTGATTGGGATCGTACCAAATTCACCTTGGATGAGGACATGACCGAGTCTGTATTGCGTGTGTTTGTAGACTTGTACGAAAAAGGACTTATCTATCGTGGTTATCGAATGGTCAATTGGGACCCTGAAGCCCAAACCACCCTTTCCGATGAGGAAGTGATTCATGAAGAACGTCAGGGGAAGTTGTACCATATAAAGTATCAGGTAGCTGATAGTGATCAAACCATCACCATCGCCACTACCCGTCCGGAAACCATGTTAGGAGATACAGCAGTGGCCGTACACCCAGAAGACGAGCGATACAAAGACCTTCACGGAAAGCAGATCATAGTACCGATTGCCAACAGAAAAGTACCAATTATTACGGATACTTATGTTGATCTTGAGTTTGGCACTGGCTGTTTAAAAGTGACCCCCGCACACGACGAGAATGACAAGGCACTCGGGGATACTCACAATTTAGAGGTAATCGATATTTTTAACCCTGATGGTACTTTAAATTCCAAAGGCTTGCACTATGAAGGACAAGATCGATTTGTCGTGCGCAAGTCCATAGCCAAAGAACTAGATTCGATGGGACTTTTGGAAGATGTGAAACCACATACACACAAGGTGGGTCTTTCTGAACGCACCAAGGCGGTCGTAGAACCCAGGCTGTCAGAACAGTGGTTTTTGCGTATGGAGGAGATTGCCGCCCCTGCTTTGGAGGCGGTCAACAAAGGAGATGTGTCTTTAGTCCCCAATAAGTTTATCAATACCTACCGCCATTGGATGGAGAATATTCGAGACTGGAATATTTCCCGTCAGTTGTGGTGGGGACAGCAAATACCGGCCTATTATTATGGCTCCGACAAACAAGATTTTGTGGTGGCATTGGACAAAGAAGCTGCTTTGGAAAAAGCACGTAAACAATCGGGCAACACGGCACTTACCGTGGAAGATCTTACACAAGACCCGGATGTGTTGGATACTTGGTTTTCTTCTTGGTTGTGGCCCATTACGGTCTTTGACGGCATAAGAAATCCCGATAACAAAGAAATTAATTACTACTATCCTACACAGGACTTGGTCACCGGCCCTGACATTTTGTTTTTCTGGGTGGCAAGGATGATCATGTCTGGATATGCTTACCGTTCAGACAAACCCTTTTCAAAGGTCTATTTGACCGGTTTGGTTCGTGACAAACAAGGCAGGAAAATGTCCAAACAGTTGGGCAATTCTCCCGATGCTTTGGGGTTGATTCAATCTTATGGAGCCGATGGCGTTCGGGTGGGCTTATTACTGAGTGCCGCTGCTGGAAACGATTTGCTGTTTGACGAATCTTTATGCCAACAAGGAAAAAACTTTGCCAATAAAATTTGGAATGCCCACAGGCTGATTGAAGGTTGGGAAGTAGATGAAAAACTACCTCAGGACGAGGTTGCACGATTGGGTCTTGAGTGGTACGAATCAAAATTCCAAGAAGTCTTGTTACAGGTCAATGATCATTTTGACAAATACCGCATTTCGGATGCATTGATGGCTATTTATAAGTTGGTTTGGGATGATTTTTGCTCATGGCTATTGGAGTTGGTCAAGCCGGCTTATGGGGCGCCTGTAGACAGACACACACATGCGGACTTGGTTCGCGTTTTTGAAGACAATCTCAGGTTGCTACACCCATTTATGCCTTTTCTTTCGGAAGAGTTGTGGCACCTATTGGATAAGCGCACTGCAGACCAAGCCTTGGTGGTTTCTTCTTGGCCTGAAGCAAAAAAAGCTGATAAAAAAGTATTAGAACAATTTGACCACACCGCCCAAATGGTGTCTGCGATTCGTTCGATACGCAAACAAAAAAACATCCCCTATAAATCTCCATTGGATTTGATAGAGTTGTCAAGCCAACTGCCTTATTTTGAGTCTGTTGTTCAAAAGCTGGCCAACGTTTCCTCATGTCAGCAAACCGATACGGCTCCACAGCAGGCCCTGTCATTCCGCGTGGGTGTTTCTGAATATTTTATTCCATTTGCGATCGAAAATGCGGAGGAGGAAATCAAAAAACTCCAAGAGGAGTTGGACTATCAAAAGGGGTTTTTAAAAGCAGTTCAAAAGAAGTTGAGCAACGAACGCTTTGTGCAAAATGCGCCAGAGGCGGTCGTAGCTATTGAAAAAAAGAAAGAAGAAGACGCCTTAGCAAAAATCAGCTTGATAGAACAAAACTTGGCACAGTTACAGTCCTAGTTTTTCTTTTAGTTTCGTCACCAACTCCACATAGGCATTTTTAGCTTCCTCTTTGGTTAGGTTGCCCATTTGGACCAGTGCGTTGGCCTTGAAAGCAGTTACCAAGTTGTGCTCCTCTTTATCTCGTTGCGAATGGGTTACCTCGATACGCTTGTAAAAAGCATATAATCGTAACAAATCGTCTTTGGGAATTTCATCTACATAGTTGTTTACCCAAGAAATGGCTTCAGGATAAGTCATAGTTTTTTGGGACATATTATTGTTGGGTAATAAAGTCGATACCTCCTTTGACTTTTTGGTTTAGGCTGACTGCCAAAGGGGTATCAAGCGGTAAAAACAAATCGATGCGTGAGCCAAATTTTATAAAACCTGCATCTTCCCCTTGAACCGCTTGGTCTCCCACGGTAGCGTAGTTGACTATGCGTCGTGCTACAGCACCCGCTATCTGACGGTACAAAACTTTTCCATGTTTGGGGTTGTCTATTACGATAGTAGTTCGTTCGTTGAGTGTAGAGGATTTGGGGTGCCAAGCTACCAAGTACTCCCCCGGATGATATTTGCTAAAAACGACCTCTCCACTCAAGGGATACCGAGTCACGTGTACATTGATAGGTGACATAAAAATAGAAACCTGAAGTCGTTTGTCTTTGAAATATTCGGGTTCCAATACTTCCTCAATAATCACGACTTTACCGTCTACAGGAGATACGATGTTTTCGGTCTCTGCCAAGGCAGGTCTGCTGGGATTTCGAAAAAATTGAAGTACCAAAACGAGTACAACCAATGATAGTACTTGTACCCCCATTTTGACCCAATAGGTTGATAGAAAATATTCTGCCAACAATGCAACGATGGCACACAGTATAAAGGTGGTTATGATAATGCGAAAACCTTCTTTGTGAAACATATTATGTTATGAAATAAAGCATGATGTATAAAAACGGAACCACAAAAATAAGACTATCCATCCGATCGTACAGCCCCCCGTGGCCAGGCATAAGTTTACCACTATCTTTTACATTGGCCATACGCTTAAGATGACTTTGAGCCAAGTCACCAATGATGGAAAGCACCGCAACTAACAGACCTAAAAACAACCATGAAATTGTGTCAAATGTATTGCTGTAATAGCCAACACCATATCCTACGATAGGGGTAATACATACCGCCGCTAGGGCGCCTTCCACGGTTTTATTGGGTGACACTTTGGTGTATAACGGATGTTTGCCCAGCCATGAGCCAAAGCCAAAGGC
>CAXRDP010000018.1:0-38088 GCA_964229545.1 Flavobacteriaceae bacterium
TCTTCAAGACCAAAGCGCAACTACCATAGAATCCGTAAATACAGCAAACACCTCATACCTGTTTGACTTGCTGCCCGCTGGAACATATAGCGTAACTGTCACAGATGCTAACAACGCTGAAAAAAACATAAACAATATCATCATCACACAACCCAGTAGTGAGTTAACAGCTACTGCTACAACTTCTCTGTATAGCGGTCCTAATGGCGAATTTCAAATAAGTTGTTTTGGAAATAACGACGGTACTATTGAGGTAACAATTTCGGGTGGGTATCCACTGTTTGATATTTCAGGTGAACCCTATTACAACTTCGAGTTAGCTGACAATAATGGAATGTTGATTTCGTCGGGGCAAGGAAACAATGTAATTTTCTCAAATTTAGCCGCTGGCACATACCAGTTTATGGTTGTAGATGCGACGGGGGTTTGTACTCTTATTGAAAATTATACCTTGGATGAACCAGACGAATTGATTATCAATACCCTAGCATCAAATGACGTACAATGTTTCGAAAATGGTGATGGGGCGATTGACATTGAAGTGTATGGAGGGCTCGGAAATTATAAGTACAGCTGGACAAAAGACACTTTACCCTTATCAACCTCAGAGGACATATCTAATTTAGGACCAGGAGAATATGTGATTTTGGTTGAGGATTTGGGTGCTAATTTCTGCTTTGTATCAGAAGTATACACAATAGAAGAACCTGATCTTCTGGAAGTAAGTTTGGTAAACAAGGATGATGTGTTGTGTCATGGAATGAGCACTGGAATGATAGACGTAGCGGTAGTTGGCGGGGTGCAAATTTCATCCTCTGCACCATACACTTTTGTGTGGACAAATGATTTGGGGGCGACTTACTCTAGTGAAGACTTGAGTGCTGTGCCAGCAGGAATTTACAATTTAGTTGTTAGTGACGCCAATGGCTGTACAGACAGTCTTGAAGTTGAAATTCTTCAACCACCTTTGGTAGAACTCAACTCAATAAAAACTGATATCAGTTGTTATGGATACAATGACGGTGCCATCTCTATAAATCCCGTGGGAGGGGTAGAGCCTTACAATGTCACATGGAGTGATTTAGGAAATGGATATAATCGAACCAATTTAGAACCAGGGCTTTATACTGTTTCATTAATTGATGCAAATAATTGTCTAATTGAAGAAACTTTTGAAATTATAGAGGCCCCAGAGTTTAGTATTTCATCTACTCAAACTGATATAAGTTGTTTTGGGAACGGCGATGGATCTATAGCATTGACAATAACAGGTGGAGTAACACCTCTACAAATTTCTTGGGCCGATGATCCATCAGCAGGGCTGACAAGAAACAATCTTCAAGCTGGAAATTATGACGTTTTGGTAACTGATGGAGAAGGCTGTGTTCAAACTGCATCATTTGTTATCAACGAGCCCGATGAAATTGTTTTAGATGCAATTATTACAGACGCGACAGATTGTACTGATCCAAATAGTGGTGCCATAGATCTGTTGGTGAGTGGAGGCACACAACCCTTTACATATTTGTGGAGTAATGGAGATACCACACAAGATTTGACGGACATTACAAGTAACAATTACAGTGTCACAGTAACAGACGCAGAAGGGTGTACAGCTACAGCGACTTTTGAGGTGTGGCGACAAGACCCTATTCAAATAGATGTAGTTAGTGAGGTGATTGTAAATTGTAACCTTAAAGATGTTTCTCAAAAAAATACACTTACGATTTCTGGCGGTTTCCCCCCTTATATGATTGACTGGTCCTATGGAAATGTTTCTGCTTCGGAACCTAATGTAATGGATACTGGCATCAACGGTACTGCCATCGCAGAGGTAACCGACAGTAATGGATGTACTAGTACCTTAAACATTTCAATTGATTTATTTGCCCTTGGAACACCCAACTTTTCTATGGATTCAAGTTATTTTTCTGATTATGGAATCTGGGCAGTAGACGACCCTATATCCTTCACAGATTTTTCAACCGGCGATTATGTAAGATTTGTTTGGGATTTTGGAGACGGAAACTTTAGCAACGAACAAAATCCGATTCACTCTTACACTCAAGAAGGTACTTATCAAATTACTCAAACTGTCTTTTATCATTATGGTTGTAGTTATCAGCAAAGCTATACCATCCAAGTTGGAAAAGGATATGACATTGAAGTGCCCAATGCATTTACACCTAATAATGATGGTGTAAATGATACTTTCAGACCTGTCTACATAGGTATGACTCAAGTGATTTTGAAGATTTTTGACACATGGGGCAGCATGTTGTATTACAACGAAAATGACCCCGTAGATGGTTGGGATGGTACTATTAATGGTAAGGAAGCTGAAAATGGAAATTATATTTTTCAAATTCAAGCAACCACCAGAAATGGTAAAAATCTAACCCTAAATGGACCCTTTACACTAATACGATGAAAAAAACAGCTTTCATAGCATTTGTTTTTCTATCAGGATTAAAAAACTTGATGGGTCAAGATCCCATTTTTACTCAATTTTACAATGTTCCGGAACAGATGAACCCGTCTTTCACAGCTGTGAATGGAACCACAAAAGTGAGTCTTGCTCATAGAACTCAATGGGCTGGGCTGAACTATAGTCTGTCAACCCAATTTGCAAACTTTAACTCTTATGTGGATGATATCAAGAGTGGATTTGGCCTTACTTTACTTAACAATTTGGAAACTACAACACGCTACAGGTTTACTCAAGCAACTCTCAACTATGCATACAGAGTACAGTTGTCCTATGATTGGTTGTTTATTCCCAGTGTAAGTTTTGGTTTTGGCAATAAAGATTATGCTTTTGATTCTTTACTCTTAGAAGATCAGATTAACATCATTAGTGGGGTAAATAATATTAATTCCATCGACCCAATATTAACTAATAATTCAATTCAATTTTTCGACTTTTCTGCCGGAGGTTTGGTGATGAATGATGTGTTTTGGGTGGGTCTTAGCTTAAAACATCTGAATCGCCCAAATATATCCTTTGTGAATAATAAAAACATTTCATTAGACCCTTTTATTAGTTTCCACACTGGATTCAAATTTGATATGAACCACCTAAACTACCATTGGACAGACTCCTATTTGTTCTTGATGGCAAATTTCATGAATCAAGGCCCTTACAATCGGTTCGATATTGGTGCAGAAATTGAAACAAACGGATTCACTTTTGGCGCCATTTTATCTACCTCTCCATCAAAAAACGACAACAACGCACATTTTTTGAATTCTATAAACTTAACTACAGGATGGGTATGGGATGATTTTAAAATTGGATACTCGTATGACATCAACACAAGCTCCCTAAGCAATACAAATGGGATCCATGAAATCACATTGACTTATACATTCTATTCGCTCTTTAACGGAGATGTAGGGTGCTGGAGGTGTAAATAGAGATTTGTGTCTAAACAAAAAAAGCCCTCCGTTTTCAGGAAAGCCTTTCATTGGTTCGTCTACGAACCTCTTGCCACAAGGGCAAGCAACACAACATTTTTAATATCTAAAACACCTAAGGGTGCTTTGCGGTCTGGACGGGACTCGAACCCGCGACCCCATGCGTGACAGGCATGTATTCTAACCAACTGAACTACCAGACCGGGTCGTGCGGCTGCAAATATACACCGCATTTTTTATTCCACAAACAACAAAAACAGGGTCTGTCGCTTACAACAAGGCATCGATTGCCTCGGCATAGACTTGCTTGGGAGACACACCTACTTTGCGGTCTACCAATTCACCGCCCTTAAAGACCAATACGGTGGGTATGTTGCGCACCCCGTATTTGGCGGCAAACTCTTGGTGGGCATCTACATCGACTTTGCCTACTACGGCTTTGCCTTCGTATTCGTTACTTAGTTCATCTATAATAGGGCCTACCATACGGCAAGGACCACACCAAGCCGCCCAAAAATCAACCAAAACGGGTTTGTCGGATTGCAATACTACTTGCTCAAAACTGGCATCTGTAATTTCTAAAGCCATAATTCAAATTTAAATAGACCACAAAAATAGGGTTTTTATTTGGGGAATCTACTGCAATAACATTGCCAAAAATTATGAGTAAATAGGCAATGCAAATCGCTTTAGTTCAACTTAAAGTGAATGTGCTTTTCCTCGAGTGCTTGTAGCAACTCCGTGCTGATATGAACTTTCTTTTTTCGGCTGTGCATCAACAGTTTGATTTGGCTGTCCACTTCATAAAAGGCCATGTCGAGGTTGTGTTTGCCTTTATGGGTTTGCACAGTTTTCTTAAGCCAACGAAGTTGGTCGGCATCCATGGCCTTGAGGTCGAGCTTTAGGGTGAGTTTTTTTGCATAGGACTCCAAAGTGTCTTGCAACTGGCTAAAAGCGTTGAACTGTAGCCTAGGATCGCCTTGTTTTCCGGTTTCTCTATGGGTCCATCCAGGGCGTACAAAGGCTTTGATGTGTACAAAATTATTGGTCACCAAATGGTGGCGAAACTTGAGGTATTCTTCCCCAAAAATCTTAAACTCAAAAGCATCGTCATAATCCTCAAGGGTAAAAATAGCCCACCCTTTGCCATTTCTAGACACCCGATGATCTACCTCACCCACGATACCTCCAAAGGCAAGTTCTTTGTTGACCAAAGAAGTAAGCTCTGAGAAAGCACCTACTTTGGCATTGCAAAAATGACGCATGGCATACTTAAAATCATCCAGAGGGTGCCCCGACAAGTAGATGCCCACCACTTCTTTTTCTTGTTTGAGTTCGTGTAGGCTCGCCCAAGGTGCGCATTCTGGGAGTTCGGGTTCAGCCAATCCGGCGTCGCTACTCCCTCCAAACAAACTGACTTGAGCAGCATTTTCATGGTCTTGATAAGTAGCTCCATAACGGATGGCTTTTTCCAAAAAAGCAACGCCATCACCATTGTCATGAAAATACTGTGCCCTATGGGCAGTTCCCAAGTTGTCCAAACCTCCTGCCAAGACCAAGCTCTCAAAAGTTTTTTTGTTGGCCGCACGCAAATCGACCCGTTTGGTCAGGTCAAATACAGAGGCATAGGGCTTGTCTTTGCGAGACGCCACTATGCTGTCAACCGCGCTTTGCCCCACCCCTTTGACAGCACCCATCCCAAAGCGGATGGCATTTTGATCGTTCACGGTAAACTTGTAAAAAGACTCATTCACATCGGGGCCCAACACCGAAATGCCCATCCGGCGGCATTCTTCCATAAAGAAGCTCACTTGCTTGATATCGTTCATGTTGTTGGACAACACAGCCGCCATATATTCTGAGGGGTAGTTGGCTTTTAAATAGGCGGTTTGGTACGCAATCCATGCATAGCAAGTCGAATGCGATTTGTTAAAAGCATAAGACGCAAAGGCTTCCCAGTCTTTCCATATTTTTTCTAAAATCTCAGCATCATGGCCGCGCTCTTGCCCGCCCGCTATAAATTTGGGTTTAAGCTCCTCCAAAAGGGCAAAAATCTTTTTTCCCATGGCCTTGCGCAACACATCGGCCTCGCCTTTGGTAAACCCTGCCAACGCCTGAGATAACAACATCACTTGCTCTTGATAAACGGTAATTCCATAGGTCTGCTTGAGGTATTGCTCCATCTCGGGTAGGTCGTAGCTAATCTCCTCTTCTCCATTTTTACGACGCACAAAACTTGGGATATATTCCAAAGGACCGGGACGATACAGGGCGTTCATGGCGATCAGGTCTTCAAAATGTGTGGGCTTGAGTTCACGCAAATATTTTTGCATCCCCGCACTTTCATATTGAAAAATGCCCACGGTTTCTCCTCTTTGAAACAATTCAAAAGTGGGAGCATCGTCCAAAGGAAACGCATCAGGGTCAAGGTCGGTGTTGTGGCGGTATTTTACCAATTTGACCGTGTCCTTAATAAGGGTGAGGGTTTTGAGCCCTAAAAAATCCATCTTTAGCAGGCCTGCGCTTTCCACAACCGCATTATCAAACTGAGTGACATACAAATCCGAATCTTTGGCCGTAGCTATGGGCACCAAATTACTGATGTCTTCGGGAGTAATAATCACCCCACAGGCATGAATCCCTGTATTGCGCAGAGAGCCTTCTAACACTTGGGCTTGGGTAAGGGTTTGTGCCTCCAAATCATCTCCCGATGCAATGCCTTTGAGCTCTTGAACACGGGCAAACTCATCCGAACGCAAATCGTCTTTGAGCTTGGACTCATCTTGCCCAAAAATGGTGTTGAGTTTGATATTGGGAATCAGTTTGGCCAAACGGTCTGCATCGGCCAAGGGCAAGTCTAACACACGCGCCGTGTCTCGTACAGACGACTTGGCAGCCATGGTGCCATAAGTGACAATTTGCGCCACTTGTTCTGCGCCGTATTTTTCTATGACATAACTCATCACCTTTGAGCGTCCCTCGTCATCAAAATCGATGTCTATATCGGGTAAGCTCACACGATCCGGATTCAAAAAACGCTCAAAAAGCAAGTCGTATTTGATCGGATCAATATTGGTGATTTTCAGACAATAGGCTACCACTGAGCCGGCAGCAGACCCACGACCAGGCCCCACCGAAACCCCCATCGAACGGGCTGCGGCGATTAGGTCTTGAACTATCAAAAAATAGCCGGGATAGCCTGTGTTTTCAATAACAGAAAGCTCAAAATCAATACGTTCCTGAATTTCTTCACTAGGCTCGCCATAACGTTCTTTGGCACCTGCCAGAGTAAGGTTTCTCAGATAGGCGTTTTCGCCTCGTTTACCTCCATCAACAGCGTCGGCTTCATCTACAAAAGATTCTGGAATGGCAAACTTGGGCAACAACACATCGCGTGCCAAATCAAAGGCTTCAATTTTGTCCACAATCTCGATAGTCGTTTGTAGCGCTTCGGGCAAGTCAGCAAAAAGTGCATTCATCTCTGCAGCCGACTTAAAATAGTATTCCTGATTGGGTAAACCATAGCGGAACCCCCTACCCCTACCAATGGGCGTGGATTGTTTTTCCCCGTCTTTAACACACAGCAAAATGTCGTGCGCGTTAGCCTCCTCTTTGGTCAAATAATAACAACTGTTGGTCGCCACCAACTTGACGTCGTGTTTTTGGGCCAAGGCTACCAAAGCCGTATTGACCCGCGTTTCGTCTTCTTGTTGGTGACGCATCAACTCAATATACAAGTCTTCACCAAAATGTTCTTTCCACCACAACAAGGCTTCCTCACCTTGTTGGGCGCCAGTGTTGAGCAGCTTGTGAGGCACCTCACCATAAAGGTTTCCGGTGAGTACAATAAGGTCTTTTTTATACGCTAAAATTTGTTCGCGATCTACACGAGGCACATAATAGAAACCTTCGGTGTAGGCCAAAGAAGATAGTTTGGCTAGGTTGTGATAACCGTCTTTGTTTTTGGCGAGGAATACCATTTGATAACCATCGTCGCGTCGGGTGCGGTCTTTGTGATCGTCACATACGTTTAGGGTAACGCCAATAATGGGTTTGAGCGGGGTTTGAGAATCCTCTTTGTTGGCGTTGAAGGCTTTGACTGCTTTTACAAAATGAAATGCCCCCATCAAATTGCCTATATCAGTGATGGCAACGGCCGGCATTTGCATAGCGCCCGCCTGATTGACAAGTTTTTGAATGGAAATGGTGGATTGGAGGACCGAGAATTGAGTGTGGGTGTGCAAATGGCAAAAGGGAAGGTTGTTTTGTTCTGTCACAACCGTTTCTAGCTGCTTGGGTTGTTGCACTAAGGCCGAAGCAGCCTCCTTAAGACTGCGGTGTTTAAGTCCCGCTAAGGGTACAGGGCTTGTATAAACAGACTGAACTTGGGCTATAGAATCGCTTAAGTCAGCGTCAGGCATTTGTTGGGTACGAAGAAGTTCCAGAAAAACGCGTGCTGTGGCCTCCGCATCTGCAGTTGCATTGTGGGCTTCGCTAAAGTTCTCGGAAAAAAGGTGGGCATATAATTCAGTAAGGGTAGGCAATTTGAATTTGCCGCCTCGTCCTCCGGGAATTTCACACAAAAGGGCGGTTTCCTCCGAACAGGTATCCAAAACCTTGTGTTGCTCCAATAGGTTTTCTCGACCCAAGCGCAACAGTTCTGCACCCATGATATTGAGATCAAACTTTAGGTTGTGTCCCACCAAATAGGTGGCACTCTGAACCGCCACTACAAAGCGATCGACCACTTCGGCCAAAGGTTGGCCTTCTGCTTGCGCCAGTTTTGTAGAAATCCCATGAATTTTTTCGGATTCGTAAGGAATGTCAAACCCA
This sequence comes from Flavobacteriaceae bacterium, assembly GCA_964229545.1. Lineage (GTDB taxonomy): Bacteria > Bacteroidota > Bacteroidia > Flavobacteriales > Flavobacteriaceae > UBA724. Next base: position 8,251 of record CAXRDP010000018.1, read on the forward strand.
TCGGGTTGGATCAGAAAATCATCATGTGACAAAAGTACCCCGTTTGCATCATGCAGTTGCCAAGCGATCTGAATACATCGAGGCCAATTGTCGCTGTCGGACAAAGGGGCGTTCCAGTTTCTTGGCAAACCTGTGGTTTCTGTATCAAAAATCAAAAACATAATGGGGGACAAACTTTGGATTAAAAATAAAATATCTCAAGTCAATAAAGTCTCCATTATCCAAGAAGTTATCAACGCTTGTCTATTTATAAAAAAAATGTACATTTGCCACTCATTAATAACCAAGGTTTCGAACCTAAAAATTTAATTTGATATGCCTGTTAGAATTCGCTTACAAAGACACGGAAAAAAAGGAAAACCTTTTTATTGGATCGTCGCCGCTGACTCCCGCGCCAAAAGAGACGGTCGTTACTTAGAGAAACTAGGAACTTACAACCCAAATACCCACCCTGCAACAGTTGCGCTTGACGTAGACAAAGCAGTTACTTGGTTACAAAACGGGGCACAACCCTCTGATACAGCTCGTAATTTGCTGTCCAACGAAGGTGTCATGCTAAAAAATCACTTGGTCAATGGTGTTCGTAAAGGTGCCTTGACTGAGGAGCAAGTTGCTGAAAAATTCGAGGCTTGGGTTCAAGAAAAAGAAGGTAAAAAAGAAGCTTTGCTAAATAGCCTTAAACAACAGGAGAATAAAGCCAAAGCGGCTGCCTTGGCCGCAGAACAAGAAGTGAGTGCCAAGCGTAAAGCTGCCGCTGAAGAAGCCCTTACCGAAGATGCAGTTACTGAAGAAGTAACTGAAGAAGTCCCAGTAGAAGTCGCTGCTGAGGAAGCCGTTAGTGAAGAGGTTGCTGAAGAAGCGCCCGCTAGTGAGGAATCCACAGAAGAGACAGCTGAAGAAGTAGTTTCTGAAGATGCGCCTGAGGAAACAGTTGCTGAAGATGCTCCAGCTGTTGAGGAGACTCCCGTAGAGGCTGCTGCTGAAGAAGCTACAGAACCTGCCGTTGAGGAAGTGTCTGAAGAGGTTTCCGAGGAAACACCCGCTGCTGAGGAAGCCACAGAGTCACCTGCTGAGGACGCCGAAAGCAAGGAATCTTAATCTCCAACATGCTTTTAGAAGACTGCTTTTTTCTTGGAACGGTAGTCGGCAAATACAGTTTTAAGGGAGAGGTATTGATAAAACTCGATACCGATCAGCCTGAACTTTACGAAAACATTGCATCCCTATTTATTGAAACCCAAACGGGGTTGGCTCCTTATTTTGTCGTAAAATCGGGGTTGCACAAATCCAATTTGCTGCGTGTGACTTTTGAGGATGTTACAGATGAGGCCGGAGCCGATGCCTTGCTGAAAAAAAAGGTTTTTTTGCCTTTGGATATGTTGCCCAAACTCACAGGCAACCAGTTTTATTTCCATGAGATCATAGGTTATGCTGTGATAGACAAACAACACGGAGACATTGGAAAAGTTACTGGGGTAAACGACACTGCAACTCAAGCAGTTTTGGAAATCGAACACAAAACTTCCCAAGTCTTGTTGCCCATCGTGGATGAAATCATCCTAGAGGTTGACAGAAATAACAAGCAATTGCATGTCCAAATTCCAGAAGGTCTTCTGGATATTTATGGATAAATTGCGCTGACATTTTCTTTACATTTCGGCACTATGCGATGCTTATATCTATCATTACTAATTTCTATTAGTATAGCCGCCCAAGACACGCTTTCTTTGGAAGAGGTGGTGATTAAAGCGACCATATCACCCCTAGAACAAACGCCTTTTGCGTTAAGCATACGACCACTTGACAATACTACAAACCCCTTATCAACCTTGGGTATTCCAGGACTGCAAATCAACAACAACGAAAATGCGGCACAAGACCCTCGCATTGCCATCAGAGGTTTTGGCGCACGAGCAGCTTTTGGCATCAGGGGCATCAATGTCTATCTGGATGGCATTCCACAAACCACGCCAGACGGACAAACCCAAATCGATCACCTCCCAACACACCTGCTTGACCGCGTGGCGGTAATTCGGGGGCTGAGCGGTACCCGCTATGGCAATGCTTCGGGTGGCGTTATTAACTTTCAAACCACCGACGATATCGGCAGTCTTGCCAACTTTTCAGCACAAACAGGCAGCTTCGGAATGTGGGGTTTACACGCCGCTGTACAGCATAAAAACAAAAACAACACACTTTTGGCTTCGGTTTCTACGACTACAAAGAATGGCTATAGAAACCACAGCGGCTACACCAACCACTATGGGTATGTCAAGTACAAACGCCAATGGACAGAAAGATTGGAAACCACGTGGCGGCTGCTTTTTATGGACAGTCCCTATGCCTACGATGCAGGAGCATTGACTCTTGAAGAAGTCCGACAAAACCGCGCCCAAGCCCGTCAACGGAATGTGGATTTTAATGCCCAAGAAGCGGTCACACAATGGCAGGCTAGTTTGAATGCACGCTATCGTTTGGACACCGGAACCCTCTCAGCAAAAATGCATTGGAGTCCGAGAGACTTTATGGGTTGGTTGCCTTTTGAGAATTATGGTGCAGTCGATTTGAATCGAAATTTTTATGGCACCAACCTAGAGTACCAATCCGCCATTGGGTCTGGAAAATGGCTGGTGGGGATCGACTTTCAACAGCAAGACGACCACAGGCAACGTTTTCAAAACTTGGCCGGCAGTCGAGGGGCTCAAGGTATGAATCAGATAGAATCCTTTGGCGCCCTTAGTGGTTATGGCCTAATCGTCTTGACATGGGGCAAACTGAATACCGAAATCGGTTTGCGCTTTGACCTCCAAGCCTTGCGCCTAGAAGACCGTTTTTTAGATCATGGTGACCAACAAGCCCAAAGAAAATACGGGGTCTGGACGCCCAACGTGGGTGTTGTCTGGACACTTGGCCCACAAAATGCATTGTTTGTGAATCTAGGGACAGCCTATGAGACCCCCGCTTTGAGCGAACTGTCTGCCAACCCCTATGGCGCGGGCTTTAATCCCGATGTGCAACCATCCCATTCTGTTGGGGTTGATCTAGGATATCGCTACCAATCTCAGTGCTTTCAATGGGAAGCGGTTGCATTCCATACTCAAACGCGCAATGAGTTGGTACGCTATGAATTGGAAGCTTTGCCCGGACAAAATTTTTATAGAAATCTGGGGACTTCTACCCGCTATGGGCTGGAGTTGGAAGGCGTGTTGTCTCTTGGCAAATTCCATCAGTTTAGAGGGAGTATGACACAGGCGGCATATCGCTTTGACCGCGAAAGGCAGTCGTTTCGCATTCCGGGTGTGGCAGAAAGGACTGCTCAGTTGGGCTGGCAGTTCGACAACAAGCGGTGGCAAGTAGGACTGCAAACTTTTTATCAGGGCACGCTGTATGCGGATGACCTTAACAACACCCTTGTTCCTGACTACACCCTTGTGAATTTAAATTTGGGGCATGACTTTTCTTTATTAGGTACCCAATCCAAGTTAGCTATTAGAATACAAAACCTTACAAACACCTCCTATTTTGACAACATTCGTATCAATGCTTTCGGTAAAAGATATTATGAGCCTGCAGCGGGGAGGCAGTTTTTTGTAAGGTTGGCATGTGCTTTTTAAAACCCCTACAGAAATTTTAGCTTAAGAAAGGGTAAAAAAAGACCCGGATTACCGGGTCTTTGAAGATTAGTTATTTTATCAATAAGCGTTTATATCCTGAATTAAGGGCTGTGTCAATTCGAACCAAATACATCCCTGAGTGCAGGCTGAGGTTTAAGTCAAAACCGTTGGAATTAATGTCTTTTTTGAAAACCTCCTTACCATTCATGTCAAAAATAGTAACCTTTTCTACTTTTGAAATGGAGTTAATCCGAACAGAGCTACTAGCAGGGTTGGGGTATAAAGAAAAATCAGAACTTGAGAATTCAGAAATACCCAAGGTTGTAGATTCAGAATTGTTCCATGTCATCTGAACGGTCATGTCAGAGGACAATTGAACATATCTGTTTTTCCCGCCATCACTGGCAGCTATATATTGGTTTCCTGTAGTGATAGCATTAAAGTCTTCTTGTTCAGCCCAGTCGTTGATTGTAATCTTATATTGATACATTTTTTCATCCAAAGACATGGTGGCTGACCAAGTGCCATCTCCGTTGTCAGTTAAAGGATTAGAACTCCCGCTCCAACTATTAAATTCTCCACTCGCATACACAGTTTTTCCAACAAGACTTCCAGTATATGAGGACATATCAACGTTAATTGTCAAGTCATGTGGGCCAGGGTTGGCAGTACTTTCAGAGCAAACGCCCCATGCAGCAGTATCAACCGTTGATGGACCATTGACCACTATGGTTCTGTTGGTGTTACCATAATTAGTGGTTGTACATACATCCCCTTGGGTAAAAGCTTCCTGTGAAGCCCAGTTATTCACGGTGAATTTATATTCATAATAACCATCTGCCAAAGACAGTGTCCCTGTCCATGTGCCATCCCCATTATCTGTCAATGGGTTATCGGTACCGCTCCACCCATTAAGGCTGCCAGAGATATAAACTCCGCCGGTAGTGTCTTGACCAGTCATATCAACAGTAAAAGTTACATCGCTTTGAGCAATACAAAAACTTGATAAAAACGCAAAAAATAAAAGTAAAAATTGTTTCATAATTATATCATTTAATCATTATATCATAACCGACTTTATAGTCGTAAAGAAAGCTATTGCCTTCTGCGTCATTGTTTTAGGACTTTCAATAAGCCCCAAGCGTTGCTTTGTGGATGCTTGAGCACCACAAAGTAAAGCCCGTTTTGTTTTGGTGCATTGATATGAAGATGTTGGCTGCGAATAGCATCTTCCCCTTTGTCTATCAATACCCCAGATGGATTGTATATCTTCCATTCTACAGCACCCTTCAAAGCAGTAGGTAAAAGGATGTTAATATTGTCACGAACAGGATTTTCTGTGAGTTGTAATCCTTGTATCAATTGGGTTGAACCCTGACCCAAAGTGGCCTGCTGATTGCCATAAACACGAAACTCTCCTGGCTGAAGGGTTATGGCTGTCGCGGTATTGCTTACCGAAAAACTACTTTCATCCATCAGGTTGTACCAAGTACCCGTATATGGGAAATCGGCTGTTATGGCCTGTGGATAGACATCAAAGTTGGCCAGTATCACCACATTCTTTAGTGAGGAAGTATCTAGCGCATCATCATATATATAGATGCGCTGTAAAAGATTGTTATTATTGTAGGGGCTTATAGAAGAACTGGCACGAAACACCGGATTGTTGGTTTTGAGTGCTATCATTTTGGCCCAGTCATCGTAAATCTGTTTTCTTTGTGCAATCGAAAGCCAGTTTTCTGACCATTGCGGTTGTGGCTTGGTATCCAAACGGCAATCACCCACGGTGCCATCGGAACAGGTATTTAAAGACTGCTGCATTCCCAGTTCTGCAAAATGCCAAATCATTTTGGGTCCTGGCACCAATAGGCTCACCGCACCAATGGCAGACATTCGGGAAAGGGCTGTGTTTAGGTTTTGAACATCATGGTTGGGGTTGTTTTGATTACCGAACTGTAGGTTTTCGTACATCAATCTTTCCTCGTCGTGGCTTTCAGGATACCCTATCAGTCTTTTGCCGTCAAAACCTCTGCTCTCTGAACGGATTCCGCCGATATCAGCGTTTGAGGCATAGCCCATGGAAAGCTGTTTATAGCTAGAAAACATATTGCCCCACAGCATGATACCCTTGCCCTCATAGACACGGTAGTCTGCCCATGCTTCCTCTTCAGCTTGACCACCCAGATGTTCAAAAATCACATAGTGATCGGGGTCTATAGACCAGGAGTAGTCGGCGTATTCTTTGAGTACGTCTACCCGATCTTGCTGATAGCTGCCTGTACAGCCTTCGTCATTGGCAGTACAGTTTTGTGTAAAGCCCTTAGTAAGGTCCCAACGGAAACCATCTATCTTGTATTCTTCTATCCAGTGCTTGATCACGCGTTTGGTGAAGTTTTTGGTTAAAACAGATTGGTGATTGAAATCACTTCCCACACTGTAAGAATGCTGGGCAATCTCATTGAAATAGGGGTTTTCACTGGAGGGATCCCCCCAGCCGTCATTGTTGGGATCATCCATCCACATGCGCACCCCGGGTGCCCGGCCATAGGCGTGGTTTAGGGCCAAGTCCAAAATAACTGCAATGCCATTTTGATGAAAGGTGTCTACCAGCTCTTTGAACTTGTTTGGTGTGCCATAAAACTTATCCAAGGCCATATGAAAGGCGGTGTTGTAGCCCCAACTCTCATTGCCTTCAAATTCCATTACAGGCATCAGTTCTATGGCATTGATGTTGAGATTTTTAAAATAATCGATATGATCGATAAGGTCTTGAAAACTTCGGTTTTCATCAAAATCACGTATCAGCAATTCATATATAACAAGGTCTTCTTTGGGAGGTTTTTGAAAATCAGGGACTTGCCAGTTATATTGGGATTGACCGGTTTGCATAACGGTTACCTCACGTTGCTGCCCTGTGGGATAAGCTGGTAGATTGGGATAAGAGGTTGCGGGTATGTATTCGTCATCAAATGGCGACAATACCAATGTGGAGTAAGGATCTGCCGTTTTCACAATTTGAGGTGAATTGGTCACAGGATCCACGTCGTAAACCCAATATTGATAGGTGTAAATTTGGTTTGGAGTAAGGTTGTTCAGTTCTAGCCAAAATTTGCCCGTAATAGGGTCTTGATTCATCAAGTAGTTTTCGTCTGGGTCATAATTATTAAAACTTCCTGCGACATATGCAAAACCTTTCTCAGGGGCGTTGAGTACCAAAGTAGCTTTGGTATTATCCGTTGGATGATAGTTAATACCATCTTCCATCCCCACAGGGGTGGAAGCTGAGGTGAGAGTTGGGGGCACAAATACTTTAAAAGGTACGGTTTGTGTGCTATTGCCATCTGTGGCGCTTAACTCAAAATCAGTATGGGTATATAAAGGACCGGCAGGATAAAAGAAACTAGTCCCTGTAGTGGTAGACAATACGGATCCATTTCCCTTTAGTGTAAACGTAGCTGAAATACTAGAAGATGCTGTTACATATACACCACCTCCTGAAGTAACTACGGTTTCAGCATTGGCAGGAGAAGTAAGTGTAAATTCAAACAATCCTACATCGAAAAGAAAATCTTCTGTTTTGTTTTCATTTCCATCGCTACCACCAACCTTGGTTTTGGCGAGTACGCCAAGTTGCTTAATATTGGTCGTTTCAAAAAACTCTGTAGGTGTCAGTGTGTAACTATAGGTTCCATCGCCATTGTCGGTCATACGCATGGTTTCGGAAGAATTATCCCAAGTGCCATTGGTATCTGAACCTACAGCGGTGCTACTTCCTGAAGGGTAATACCATGTCCATAAATACACACCATCTGGGTTACTCCATGCGGTGAGATCAATGCCGGAAAGGGTGATGGTTATCTGTTGGGACTCTTCAAAAGGATTGGGACTGATACTAAAATTTGCGTTGGGCTGGTTTTGACCCCAAGCCCAGAAAACACTCAACAATAAAAAAAATTGTAAAAAGTATTTCATAAACTCAAAAAATAAGGGAGGAGCCAAGGCTCCTCCCGCGTTTCTTATTGCTTAGACAAAGTATATGTCATGTTGTTGAGATCTACTATTAGGTCGTAAGTGCCAGCCTCAGCTACTGGGATATCGTTTCCGAATCCGCCAAGCTGTAAGGTGCCTTCTCCGCCTTCTCCAAGGCCATAATTCACAGCCCAGTCATTATTCTGTCGGATTTTAAATACACCAGCTGTCATTGAAACATTTTGTGCTAAGTAAACCCCATCAGTACAAGGGTCAGGAATCAGTTTTACATCATTGGTACTGCCCCAACCACCAGGCGCCGCATCACCTATTACTCCGAAAACATCTGAACTACTCAACGAATAAGTAAGGTTCACCAGATCGAAATCAAAGATGTAATTTCCTGCATTGGCAACAGGAATATCATTGCCAAAACCACCTGATTGTAAGGTTCCTTCACCGCCAGTTCCGACTCCATAATTGACTGCCCAATCATTGTTTTCGCGAATCTTCATAACACCGCTAGTCAATGTTATAGCTATAGTATAAGCGCCATCGCCTACCAAATAGGCCTTGCGGTCGTTTGTACTTCCCCAGCCTCCGGGTGCAGCATCACCAATTAACCCAAACGTACTGATTATGGGATCTTCACAATTGTTAATAACGACCAACTCAATATTGAGTGTAATCGGATCTGAAACAGAATGTATGGGGTTGTTGCCATCCGCATCACCCACAAAAGCTGTTACTCTAAAATGTATTGGAAAAACTTCCAAGTCATTGTCCTCTGCGATGGTCAACAACTTTCCAATGGTCACAGCTACTTGGTTGTCAGATGTTTCACCCGAAGTGTAGTCGATGGTTGAAAAGTCTGCATTAATGGAACCTTCTACCTCATAAGTAATGGTAGTAGGTGCCTCGAAGTCAGGTGTGGTCCAAATCAAACGCTCCAATACATTGCCAGGAATCTGATCGAAAATTTTATAAACCGTGTTGGGTTCATTTGTAAAACTCACCTTTTCAACAGGCTCTACAGCGGTAAATACCAAATAGTCCTCGTTGTCACAAGAGGCCAAGGTGAATGAGGCCACAAGCCCCAGTATTAGATATCTCATTTTTATCATTGTTTTCATATTGTTAAGATTAGTAGTCAGGATTTTGAGTTAGGTTTTCATTGACAAGCAAGATGTCTTCCGGAATTGGGAAAATCTTTCTATGAGCTTCAGAAGCTTTTCCGTTGGCAGCACCTGCTTTAAAGGGCCAAACATAGTTGGCACCTATGTACTGGTTGTTACGAATCAGGTCAACCCTGCGTAGGCCCTCCCAATACAACTCTCTTTGGCGCTCGTCCATCACAAAGTCGATGGTGAGGTCTGATGCCGAAATAGGGGCTGCATTGGCTCTTTCACGCAGTGCGTTGACAAGACTCACCGCGGTAGCTGTACTTCCACCGCCGCCACGAGCGACAGCCTCTACGTAGTTGAGGTGCACCTCGGCCAATCTGATCACAGGAAGGTCCGTGTCTACAAAGTTTCCTGAGGCATCGCTACCTGCATTGCCAGAAGAATCTAGGTTTTTGAACTTTGTCACTGCATAGCCATCGCCAAAAGCTGAAATGCTTTCAATTTCATAATTCTGACCATCTGAGTAAAACATGGCGCGCGCATCTGACCAAGCGGTTGGATGTCCATCTGCGTTTGAAGCAGTTACTGCATCGGAGAACTTTTCGACCAAGGCTTTTGTCGTACGTGTACCCCACCAGCCGCCATTGATGCCAAAGTCTGCAGGATTCATACTTCCCCCTACAGCAGCGTGAACCAAGAAAGTATTTCCTGCCCAAGTCTGTGAATTCAGCCCATCATAAACTAGGGTAAAAATAAACTCGTTCTGAGCGCCATTCATATGGTTGTCTGCCAAGAAAAGTTCGTCATATGCCGTGCCATTGTTATTGGCATCGTTGGTGTTGATCGCATAGGTCGATCCCATGACTGTTTCGGCTTTTGAAATCACATCCGCATAACGGTTCTGTCCGATATAAACCTCCGCATTGAGGTAGATTCGGGTCAACAAAGCAGATGCGGCTACTTGATCAACGCGCCCGTATTCATTGCTTCCTGAAGCCGGCAATAAGGACTCGAGCTCCAACAATTCTTGTTCGACAAAACTGAAGATTTCCTGGCGGTTGCTTTGTTCAGGCAATCCAAAAGAAATCTGGGTTACCAATGGCACGTTGGCAAACAAATCCATGAGTTGGCTGTAAGCAAAGGCACGAATAAAGCGTGCTTCGGCTATGTATTCAGCCACTCGGCTGTCCGATGAGCCCATAGCATTGGCGTTTTCAATAAACGAATTGGCAAAGGATACCACTTGAGACAACCTAAAGTACATGCCTTTGATATAAACATTGTTCACACCCCATGACATTTCGTGAATGTTAGGCAAGCCTGGGTCTCCCCATGCAACAACCGCATTGTCTGTTGTCAACTCATTGAGTGTATACAACAAACGTGTAAACTGTGAGGTTCCCTCATCAATAATACTAGGGTCAATATCGGCATCACCAGCAGGCCCTTGTTGGCCAGTGAGCGCCAAAGAACCATAGACTTTGGCCAAGGCACCAAGTGCGTCGTCCGTAGTTTTATATACGTCGACCTCCGTAAAAAGGTCGGGGTCTGTGGGGTTTTGTGTGAGATCGTCATGACACGAAAAAAACACAAGACCCGAAAGACAAATTGATATGAATGATATTTTCTTCATAATAAAATATGTTTAAAAGTTAAGATCCACCCCGACAGAGACGACTCTAGATCGAGGATAAAAATTGTTATCTAACCCCCCACTGATTTCAGGGTCAATACCTGTGTAGTCAGTCACGACCATCAGATTGTCAGCAGACACAAACAAGCGTATGGGTGCGTTGAACATGTCTGTGTTGATGGTATACCCTAAGGTAACATTGTCTAACCTAAAGAAAGAGGCATTTTGAATGAAATAATCACTCAAAAAGTTCTTGTCTGAGATGGTGTTGAACTCATGGTTCAAAAAACCTGCGTTTAGGTTGTCCAACCGATTGAGCTGAGTGGCTGACATAATCGATGCGGTAGAAGCATTGTTGTTGTAGACATAATTGCCAATACTTGCTCGACCGGCAACGCTCAAATCAAAAGCTTTGTAGCGAATGTTGAGCGTGGCACCCATGTTGATGTCTGCATAGGGATCTTTGTAGAAATATTTGTCATCATTATTGATAACGCCATCGCTGTTTAAGTCCGCAAATGCACCTTCAATAGGCTTTCCATCAGCGTCGTAAATCTGTTTGAAAACATAATAGGTAAAGGGTGCCAAACCGGTTTGGTGGTACTGCACCGTATTACCAATTCCTCCTGAAATACCCCCTACATTTTGCTCGTTATCTAAGCGTGTGATGGTGTTGTCATTAAAGGAAACGTTGTAACCAAGATTGAGTTGGAAATCATCAGACTCAAAAACGACTGCATTGAGGTCAACCTCAACCCCTTTGTTTTCCATGTCTCCAATATTGGCCGAAATCGTTGAGCCAAAGTTGGTAAATGGGTCCGTGATAGCCGTGGCAATCAAGTCTTTGGTTTCTTTGATATAGGCGTTCACGCTACCACTCAATCGGCCCGAGAACATACTAAAGTCGATTCCAGCGTTAAGCGTTTGTGCTACCTCCCAGCGCAAGTCCTTGTTGATAGGTGCTGGTCTGAAAGTATTGTAAAAGGCAGATCCAAACCCATACTGGGCTTGTTCGGTAGAAATCACATAACGGGTGAGGAAGTTATAATCTCCCAATCCGTTTACGTTACCCATTTGACCATATCCAATTCTCAATTTCAACTGATCTATTTGCTTCACATCAAAAGCCTCCTCATTGTGAATGTTCCACGCCAAAGCAACAGAGGGGAAGTAGCCCCAACGGTCGTCTGGACTGAGTTTGGAGGAAGCATCTGCTCTAAGCGTAGCAGTCACTAGGTACAGGTCTTTATAGTTAAAGTTGGCCCTGCCGAAATAAGACAACAACACGTTTTTACTCGTATCCACAAAAGAGTTTGTAGTTGAGTTGTCCTCGTTTACAGAACCATCTGGGTTTAGGATTTCTTTGTAGTTAGAACTTGAGTTGTCATATTCAAAAGACTGGTACGAATATCCCGCTGTCAGGTTCATGTCTACATCTGAAAAAGAGTGGTTAAAATTTAAGTAAGCATCAAACAATTGGTTTGTCGATTTATTGCTATATGCACTGCCACTACCGTTAAACCCATCTTCATCTGTTGGGATAAATTTGGAGGTTTCGGTGAACCCAGTACCTTCCGACTCATCAAGGCCAACGCTGATGGTGGCAGTTAGGTTGTCTACAAAAGGTAGATCATAGTCGATTTTGGCATTGGCAATCAGACGATCTACTTCAGACATGTCTTCTGTAAGATGTAGCAAAGCCAACGGGTTTGTGGGAGACAAAGACAATTTTTTGCCGTTAGACATCCACGAATAAAACCCGTCATAGGGCGAGTTAACATCATAGACAGGCTTAGTAGGGTCGAATTGAACTGCGCTTCCGATTGCGCCGCGATTGGCAAAATCATTTTCGGTGTTCTGCATTCTGGCACTAAGGTTGACCCTTAACGCATCATCTAAAAAGCTTGGAGACAAACTCACGCTTGCTGTTATACGCTCGAACTGATCTCCAATTAGAATCCCTTCATGGTCAGTTTGGCCCACAGAAATTCTTACAGGCACATCATAGAAAGAGGATGAGATGGATAGGTTGGTATCTACCCCAGATGCTTGCTGGTAAATATGGCTTTGCCAATCTGTATTGGCCGAACCAAGTCTGGAAATATAATCTGCATCTCCAGTTCCAGTAATAACAGAGCGAAACTCATCGGCAGTCAGCACATCCACAAAATCTACCGGAGTAGAGGTTGAACCTTTGGTAGTCAGAGAGATTTTGGTTTCTCCGGATTTTGATCCTTTTTTGGTCGTAATCAAAATGACCCCATTGGCAGCCCTAGACCCATAAATAGCTGAAGCAGAGGCGTCTTTCAATACGCTTATAGCTTCAATATCGCTTGGGTTTATGGCATTGAGTGGGTTTCGAGAACCTCCAACGCCTCCACCGTCAAGTGGAATACCATCGACCACATATAGGGGGTTTGAATTTAGATTTAATGATCCAATACCTCTGATAAGCACATTTGCACCTTCTCCGGGGCTACCGCTGTTAGTGGTTATGGTAACTCCAGCAACTTTTCCTTGGAGCAGTTGTTGAGTTGAAACAACATTTCCGTCCGAAAAATCTTTGGAGGTAACCAAATCAACAGCACCAGTAAGATCCTTTTTCTGGGTAGTACCATATCCGATGACCACCACCTCACTCAATTCTGAAGCAGAAGCAATCATCACAACATCAAGGTTGGCTCCCGAGACTACAAGGGATTGTGTTTCGAATCCCAAATAGGAAAATTCCAAAGTTTGACCGTCGTTGGCACGAATGCTGAAACGACCATCAAAATCTGTGGAGACTCCTTGCGTGGTTCCTTGTACTACAACATTGACCGATGGAAGGGGATTGCCCAGTTCATCAGTCACAACACCACCCACAGACTGCTGTGCAGTCACAACTGCGCTGGCAAGCATGCAAATGGCGAATAAGTAATAACGTAATGTATTCATTTAGTTGGTTTTAGGTGTTAATTTTAGCGTAAACACACACTTTCACATCCAACGAATCTATGTAAAGAAATTGTTAACCAAAAGCCTTAACTTGCATCAAGTCAAACTACAACGTTGTAGTAGCGTTACGAAAACGTTTGCGTGTTAAAAACTTTGAAATAGACAAAAAAGAAGGCTGAATTTTCTGAATTATGAAATTTTTTAGAGTCATAATTGTTAAATTTGTATTGCTATGAAACAAAAAATCACGCTAAAGAAAATAGCACAGGAGTTTGATGTTTCCATATCAACTGTTTCCAAGGCTTTAAAGGACAGTCACGAGATAGGTCGAGAAACGCGCGATCGCATTCAAGCTTTTGCCAAATTTTACAACTACCGTCCCAACAATATAGCCCTGAGCCTAAAACACCGAAAAACCAAAACCATTGGCGTCATCATTCCTGAAATAGTTCACTATTTTTTTGCATTGATCATCGAAGGAGTGGAACATATAGCTAGTGAAAGAGGATACAATGTGGTCGTAGCGCTTTCAAATGAATCTTTAGAAAAGGAAATCATCAACATGGAAACTCTGGCAGATGGTTTGATAGATGGTTTTATTTTATCCTTATCCAAAGAAACCCTGCGCATGCAAGACTATCATCACATCAATGAGGCCATGGGTCTTGGCATGCCCGTGGTGTTGTTTGACAGAACCGTTCCTGAAATAGCCTGTGATAAAGTCGTTATTGATGACACCCAAAGTGCCTACAATGCTGTCATGCATCTGTTTGAAAGGGATCGAAAAAATATTTTGTTGCTTACAACAGAGGACTATATCAGTGTTGGAAGGCTCCGTACACAAGGCTATTTTCAAGCACTTCAAGAGAAGGAAATGCCTCTTAACAATGATCTAATCATCAAAGTAGTTGATCATGAAAATTCAGACATCATCATGTCTCAATTGGAAGCCGATATTTTGAAAGCTTTTAAGCAACACCCCAATATTGACGCCATTTTTGCAGTCAATGAAATCTATGCGGCGGCGGCACTACGGGTAGTTAGAAAGTTAGAATTAAAAGTTCCGGAACAAGTTTCCATCATTTGTTTTACCGATGGATTGATTTCAAAATATTCTTCACCAACCCTGAGCACTGTCAGCCAGCACGGTGAAGAAATAGGAAAGCAAGCGGCCAATTTACTTATAGATAGACTTGAAAGCAGCGACGACGATTATCCTTTTACCACCTCTGTTGTGGCTTGCAGTATTGTGCAAAGAGAATCCACATAATTTGCTGAATTAAAAAATAATCTTTTACATTTGTTGCATCAAAGCTAAACACACACTTCACAAATTTTAGTTTTGATGAGCTTGTGCTTATCATAATTTAAATGCAAAAATTATGAGAAAGCAGATTTTGGGTTTCTGGGAAATTTGGAATATGAGTTTTGGGTTTCTTGGCATCCAATTCGGTTTTGCCTTACAAGGCGGTTTTATGTCACGTATTTTCCAAACTTTGGGTGCGTCTAAAGACGACATTCCACTGTTGTGGATTGCTGCACCTCTTACAGGATTGATTGTACAGCCCATCATAGGGTATCTGTCCGATCGAACTTGGCACAGCCGATTGGGCAGGCGCAGACCCTACTTTTTGATAGGCGCCATATTGAGTTCTGTTGCGCTCTTTTGGGTGCCTCATTCTCCTACCCTTTGGATGGCAGTCGGTTTTCTTTGGGTTTTGGACGCTTCGATTAACATCAGCATGGAGCCTTTTCGTGCGTTGGTTGCCGACAAACTTCCCGATAGCCAGCGTTCGTACGGATTTGTCACACAAACCCTGATTATTGGAATTGGTACTTGGATTGCGAGCAATCTGCCTTGGTTTGTGTCCAAACTTGGCATCAGTGATGCCGCAGCACCCGGCGTAGTGCCTATGTCCGTAAAAGTGGCCTTTGCCATTGGGGCTTTTGTTTTTCTATTGAGCATTCTTTACACCATTTTCACAACCTCCGAATACCCTCCTGAAGACATGGATGCTTTTAAAAAGTCAAAAGCAGCATCCAATCAAGGGCTTATTAAAGAAATTGGAACCCACATTATTCATATGCCCATGGCCATGCGTAAACTCGGCTTGGTCCAATTTTTTAGCTGGTTTGCCTTTTTTACGATGTGGAGCATGGCAAATCCTGCACTGACAGAACATGTGTACAAAGCCCCTGCCCCTATTGAATCGCATTACGATTTTACGGATTCCACCTCAGCTGCTTTGTTTCAAAAAGACAATACTGCCTTTCAAAAGGCTTCTAATTTGGTAGGTGCCAATATGGGGACCTATGGGCTTTCGTCTATGGCATTTGCCTTGCTACTGACCCTTTATACCTCCAAGAGACGAATCAATAGAAAAAAGGTTCACATGGTTTCCTTGGCTTTGGGCGGTGTAGGATTTTTATTGATGTACCTGATTCCAAACCCTCAATTCCTAGGTTTGTGGTTTGCCCTTGTAGGTATTTCATGGGGGAGTATTCTCTCGATGCCCTATGCCATGCTGTCGAGTGCCATACCGGCCGATAAAATGGGTGTAAGCATGGGAATTTTTAACATGTTTATCGTATTACCACAAATTGTCGCTGCTCTTGGAGGCATCAATATTTTGTACAACCTCATGGGTGAGGCATCGATCTATGCCATGGTGCTGGCCGGTTTTTCTTTGCTACTTGCATCTGTTGCCAACCTGAGTATTCGTGATCCAAAAATTATCAGTTATCAACCCAATTAGATGATCAAAGGACTCATATTCGATTTGGATGGTGTGATTGTTGACACCGCGCGCTTTCACTTCAAGGCTTGGCGCGAGCTTGCCGCAGAGTGGGGCTATGAACTGTCATACAAAGACAATGAGCAACTCAAAGGAGTGAGCAGAATGGATTCGATTCGAAAAATTGCCCAGTGGGCAGAAAAGGATTTTGAAGAAGAGGATCTCATAAAAATGGCCAATGCCAAAAACGAACTTTATCTCAACTTATGTGAGTCATTGACAATTCAGGACGTCTTACCGGGGGTGTTGCGAATTTTACATGAAAGTGTCAAAAAAGGTATGAAACTCGCTGTCGGATCTGCTAGCAAAAATGCCATGATTGTTTTGAAAAAACTTGGAATCATCGATTTGTTTGAAGTGGTGGTAGACGGAAATATGGTAACTCATTCCAAACCCCACCCTGAAGTTTTTTTAAAAGCGGCAGCCTCCATGGGACTCAAGCCTAATGAATGTATTGTTTTTGAAGATGCACAAGCTGGAATAGAAGCCGCCAAAGCAGGTGGGATATTTGCCGTTGGGGTAGGCCTAGACATGTTGCGAGGTTGTGATTTTCATCTTAATAATTTTAAAAAAATAAATGTTGATGCCTTAATAGAAAAGGCGAAGTCTTAACAATGAAACAACAACAATTCATACAACCTCACGATTGGAAAATCATAGAAAGGGATTTTGACCCCTCGACCGTTCAGGCAGCCGAAAGCATCTTTAGCTTGGGCAATGGCGCCATGGGGCAACGGGCCAATTTTGAAGAATACTACAGTGGCCCCAGTTTTCAGGGGAGCTACATTGGAGGTGTATACTATCCTGACAAAACAAAAGTGGGATGGTGGAAAAACGGATATCCTGAATATTTCGCCAAAGTACTTAATGCGCCCAACTGGATAGGTATCGACGTTGAAGTAGACGGTGAAAAACTCGACTTATTTACCTGTAAAGTATTGGATTTTCGACGCGAATTAGACATGAAAACAGGCTTGTACAAAAGGGCATTCGAGGTGGAAATGACCAATGGCAAAAGAGTTCGATGTGAATCCCATCGCTTTTTGTCAATGGCCGAAAACGAGTTAGGAGTCATCAATTACCAAATCACCCTGTTGTCAAAATCAGCTACCGTTAAAGTAATCTCTTATATCGATGGCAACATAAAAAACAACGACAGCAACTGGGAAGATCCTTTTTGGCATCATGAGGACATCAAAGCTAAAGCGGAATCTTTGTTTCTACAATCAAAAACCAACAAAACTCATTTTCAAGTGTGCACCTATGCGCACAATCAGTTTTTTGTGAATGGGAAGACCGTCGTTGACTTGACAAAATCTTCTTATAGCTCCAACCATCTTGGTCACTCCCACACCCAAGAAATGCATTCCGGAGACACTATGCGTGTTCTAAAGTTTGGGGGCTATGTTGTGTCTACTAATCATCCTTCAGATCAACTTGTAGCAAGATCCCAAACCCTGATTTCTGAGTCGTTAAAAAAAGGATATGACGCGCTCTTTGGTGATCATTGTAAGGTATGGGAAGACATTTGGACCATGTCTGACATTGAAATCATTGGAGATCAAAAAGCCCAGCAAGCCATTCGTTTTAATATTTTTCACCTCAACCAAACCTACACGGGTGCGGATGCAAGGTTGAATATAGGTCCCAAAGGTTTTACAGGAGAAAAATACGGAGGAAGCACTTACTGGGACACAGAAGCCTATTGCTTACCCTTTTATATGGCGACGAAAGACAAATTTGTTGCCCGAAACTTGTTGCGCTATCGTTTCAATCACTTGGAAAAGGCGATTGAAAACGCTGAAAAACTTGGTCTCAACAATGGTGCTGCACTCTTCCCTATGGTGACCATGAACGGAGAAGAATGCCATAACGAATGGGAAATCACCTTCCAAGAAATACATCGCAACGCTGCCATCGCCTACGCGATTTTCAACTATGAACGCTATACAGGAGATGTTTCCTATATGCGTGAGATGGGCCTAGAAGTACTCATCGCCATTGCACGGTTTTGGGAACAGCGCAGCAGCTTTTCAAAACCCAAAGATAAATTTGTCATTCTTGGCGTAACCGGTCCCAACGAATACGAAAACAACATTAACAACAATTGGTATACCAACTATGCTGCCAAATGGTGCTTGGAGTATACTGCTCAAAAAGTGGATGAAATTAAAAAGAACCATCCAGATGATTACAAACGCATCCGACTTCGAACGGGACTAAAAGGGGATGAAAATGAGCAATGGAAACACATCGCTAATGACATGTATTTGCCCTTTGATACGTCATTGAATATTTACCTCCAACAAGACAATTTTTTAGACAAAGAAATGCTCCCTGCTAGTGTGATCGATCCCGCAGAGCGGCCTATCAACCAACACTGGTCGTGGGATAAAATATTGCGTTCTCCCTATATCAAGCAAGCCGATGTGCTGCAAGGATTTTACTTCTTCGCCTCGGATTTTACAAAAGAAGAGTTGGCGAGACACTTTGATTTTTACGAACCTCTTACCGTTCATGAATCTTCCTTGTCCCCATCTATACATGCCATTCTTGCAACCCGATTGGGTCGTACAGATAAGGCTTATGAAATGTATTTGCGTACCTCAAGACTTGATCTAGATGACTTTAATTGTGAGGTAGAAGAGGGTTTACATATTACCTCCATGGCGGGTACATGGATGAGTATTGTAGAAGGTTTTGGTGGGATGCGCGTTGTGGATAACCATTTGCATCTAAACCCACAAATCCACAAAGAATGGAAAGGATATTCTTTTAATATCAACTTTCGCAATCAAATCATTCAAGTAGGTGTAACCAAAAAAGGGGCTACTTGCAAACTTTACGGTACGGAACCTCTAGAAGTTTTTCTCTATGGTAAGCCCATGACACTTGAGCCAGAAAAGTCTCTCATTCTAAACGAGTCCCTATGAAAAAATTTGTGTTTTTCTTGATTTGGGTAGGACTCTCACAACTAACCTATGGACAAGTTCAAAAAGTAGAGCCCCCGTTTTGGTGGGAAGGCATGAAAGACGGCACACTCATGATTACCCTCTATGGAGACGACTTGAGCTCCTACACAATCACCTCAGAAAATTTAAATATTTCAAAGGTGGTTCATTTGGAAAGTCCCAATTATGCGTTTGTCTATCTCGATCTGACCAACACCACTGCGGGTCTCCATGAGCTGACGTTGCATCATGACACAAAACCTGCGATCTCTGTTCCCTATGAAATTCATACACGTCGTGCAGGGTCTGCCATGCGAAAAGGTTTTGATAGCTCGGATTTTATCTACCTTATCATGCCTGATCGTTTTGCCAATGGTGATCCAAATAATGATGCTCATCCAGACTTGGCAGATAAACCCAACAGAGACGACCCATGGGCCAGACACGGTGGCGATTTGCAAGGGATTATAGACAAGCTTGATTACATTGAGGATTTAGGCGTAACAGCTATTTGGAACACCCCCGTAGTCGAAGACAACGACCCTAAAGGTTCATACCATATGTATGCGGCCAGCGATCTATATCAAATAGACCGACGGTTCGGCAGCAACCAGACCTACACACACTTGTCTGAGGCTTTGAAAAAACGCAACATGAAACTCATCATGGACTATGTTGTAAACCATTGGAGTTTAGAGCATTATATGATAAAAGATCTGCCTTCTTCAGATTGGATCAACCAATGGGAAGAATTTACCCCATCGAGCCATGCGAAAGAAATTTTTTCTGATCCCTATGCATCAGAAATAGACAAAAAGGAAATGGTCAAGGGTTGGTTTGTGGAAAGCATGCCCGACCTAAATCAGCAACAACCTCAATTGTTAAAATACCTTATTCAAAATGCCATTTGGTGGGTAGAGTATGCCGACCTTTCTGGATTTCGAGTGGACACCTACCCTTATAACAGTCGTGATGAGGTCACCCAGTGGTCCAAAGCCATAATGAACGAATATCCCCATTTTAGCATTGTTGCAGAAAGCTGGTTGATGAACCCGCTGCATTTGTCTTATTGGCAAAAAGACAGCCCTATCGCCGCAATGAGCGGTTTTAATTCTCAGGTTACACACGTCAAAGATTTTGCACTTTTTAATGCCATACACCAAGCTTTTGTTGATGAGACCCCTTGGTGGGATCAGAAGATGAACAAAATTTACAAGGTAATTCAAAACGACTTTGTGTATGCAGCGCCAAACAACTTGCTGTTGTTTTTGGAAAATCACGACACCACGCGTATCAACGAAATTTTACCTGACTTCAGAGACTATCAGATTGTCACAACATTAATGGCCACCATACGAGGTGTACCACAAACCTACTACGGAACAGAAATTGGCATGAAAGGCGCCAAAGAAAAGGGGGATGCCGATTTGCGTCGTGATTTTCCAGGTGGTTGGCCCGAAGACCCACGTAACGCATTTACCAAAGCTGGCAGAACCCAAATCGAAAATCAATATTATGATTTCACTTCCAAACTCTTTCAGTGGCGTAAAAACGAAGCTGTAATCCACCATGGGAAAACCCTTCATTACAGTCCTAAAAATGAAGTCTATGTTTACTTTAGATATACTGATGAAAAAAGTATCATGGTGATTCTCAATGCCAACAAAGAAGCTCAAACCATCGATTTTGGGCGTTTTTCAGAGCGTATTGGGGGTATGCCCAATGGAAAAGACGTCTTTGATAAAGAAGACGTGTTGTTTTCAAAGCCCCTAACACTTCCAGCCAAATCAACCAAAATCATCTCTTTTAAAACACCATAGTCATGCGCAACTTTTTTATACTTTTTGTCACTAGTTTTCTAATCGCATCATGCCAAAATGGAAGTTCTAATACACCTAAATTTTCAGAAGAAAGACTAAGTAATGCTGTTATCTATGAAGTCAACGTGCGGCAGTTTACTGAAGCTGGCACGTTTGAGGCTTTTCAGGCCTATGTGCCTCAGCTCAAAGCATTGGGGGTAGACATCGTTTGGTTGATGCCCATCCACCCTATTGGAGTTCTTAACAGAAAGGGTGGCCTGGGGAGTTATTATTCTATCAGTGATTATAGGGGTATAAACCCTGAGTTTGGTGATTTGGAAGACTTTAAAGCCTTGGTGCAAAGTATCCACCAAGAAGGTATGTTTGTCATATTGGATTGGGTGGCAGGTCATACCGCATGGGATCACCCTTGGGTAGGCCAACACCCAGACTGGTACATTAAGGATGAGGCAGGTAATATCATTCCGCCAAATCCAGACTGGACCGACGTGGCCGGACTTGATTTCTCTAACCCCAACATGCTACAAGCTCTTGAGGACGATATGGCTTATTGGGTCGAGGAAGTAGGGATAGATGGTTACAGATGTGATGCTGCCTACAATATTTCGACAGCTTTTTGGGACAAAGCCATCAAAAGACTTCAAGCTACCAAGCCTGTGTTTATGTTGGCAGAGTCGGATGCCAACCACAAAGGGGGGCATGAACTCATTACCCTTTTTGACACTTCCTATGGCTGGCACACCCATCATTTACTCAACCAAATTGCTCAAGGCAAACAAACAGCCAGTGATTTGGGACAGCATTTGGAGGATATTCAAAACACACACGACCCCAATCATGCGCAAATGAATTTTACGACGAACCACGATGAAAATTCATGGAATGGAACCGTTTTCGAACGCATGGGTGCTGCTGTAGAAGTCATGGGTGTTTTGAGCTATGCCATGCCCGGGATGCCTCTTATTTATGGAGGACAAGAGTTTGGATTGGACAAACGATTGGCCTTTTTTGAAAAAGACTTCATTGAAAAGAAAAGTCATCCATTTAAAGACTTGTATAGCAAACTCAACCAGATTAAAAAAGAGAATGCTGCACTCAACATTGGGCAACAACCCGGGGCGTTTGAATGGATAAAAAACTCCAATGAGAACCTCCTAACTTTTAAGCGTTCAACTGAAACTGAAAGCCTATTGTTTGTCGGCAATCTGTCTGACAGTGAGCAAGTTGCAGAATTTCCCTTTTCGGGTACTTATCTAGACTTGCTTACTGGTAAAGAAGTCACCATAGTGTCTGGTATGAGCTTACAAGCCTGGCAATACCATTTACTCAAAAAACAATAAAACATCTGACGCCTTGCATAAAATGAATAAACTCTTCCGCTACATTTTCCTATTTGTTGCCTTTACAAACCATGCGCAAGAATGCCTCTCACCCGATGGAAAAACCCAATTGTTGTTTTCCGTCAACGAACTGGGGCAACCCATCTATGAAATGTCCTATAACAATCAAAAAGTGGTATTGCCCAGCCGTCTGGGGTTTGAACTCAAAAACGACTCGGATTTGATGGTGGGTTTTCAAATTTCCGACATACAATATGATACCCAAGACCATTGGTGGGAACCGGTGTGGGGCGAAGAAAGCACCATCCGAAATCACTACAACGAAATGCTGGTTTTCTTAGTGCAAGAATCATCAAATAGGCGTATGAATATTCGGTTTCGTGTTTTTGATGAAGGGGTCGGGTTTCGCTACGAATTTCCACAACAAAGCCAACTTGGCAACTTTGTCATCAAACAAGAAAAAACGCAGTTTGTCATGAGTGGGGATCATACAGCTTTTTGGATTCCTGGTGACTACGATACCCAAGAATACGATTATACCACATCAAAATTGTCTGAAATTGAGGAACTCTATGATATTGCCCTCACGGACAACGCCTCACAGGAACAATTTTCGAGAACCGGAGTCCAGACTGCGTTGATGATGAAAACAGATGACCGCTTGTATATCAACATACACGAAGCGGCTTTGATTGAATATCCGGCCATGCATCTGAATTTATTGCCTGAGACTTTTACGTTTGAGTCGTGGCTAACCCCCGACGCGTTGGGGAATATGGCCTATATGACAGCCCCACATAACACACCTTGGCGTACGATCATGGCTAGTGAAGATGCACGTACCATATTGGCTTCTCGAATGACCTATAACCTCAATGAGCCTTGTGCTATTGAAGACACCTCATGGATACGCCCTATCAAATATGTAGGGGTTTGGTGGGAAATGATCACCGGAAAGAGCTCATGGAGCTACACCAATGATTACGCAGCTGTCAAACTCGGCGTGACTGACCTTCAAAAGGCCAAACCCAACAGCACCCATGCTGCCAACAATGAGAATGTAAAAAAATACATTGATTTTGCAGCCCAACATGGGTTTGATGCCATTTTGGTAGAAGGTTGGAATGTTGGATGGGAGGATTGGTTTGGACACTCCAAAGACTATGTGTTTGATTTTACCACACCCTATCCAGATTTTGATGTAGCAGGGCTCAATAGCTATGCAGCATCTAAAGGGGTCGAATTGATGATGCATCACGAAACCTCCTCGTCTGTGAGAAATTACGAACGCCATATGGACAAGGCCTACCAGTTTATGAAAAAACATGGCTACAATTCGGTGAAAAGTGGTTATGTGGGTGATATTATCCCTCGTGGCGAACACCATTACAGCCAGTTTATGGTCAACCATTATCTACATGCCATTCAAAAGGCAGCAGACTATGAAATTATGGTCAATGCCCACGAGGCAGTCAGGCCCACAGGGATCGCGCGTACCTATCCCAACATGATCGCCAATGAGTCTGCACGAGGTACAGAATTTCAGGCATTCGGAGGATCAAAGCCCAACCACACTACCATCTTGCCTTTTACCCGTCAAATCGGGGGACCGATGGATTATACACCGGGGATTTTTGAAATGGATATTAGCAAACTAAATCCTAACAATGGATCTCGCGTAAATACTACCTTGGCCAATCAGCTTGGACTCTACGTGGTGATGTATTCGCCCCTTCAAATGGCCGCAGACTTACCCGAACACTATATGCGGTTTGAAGATGCATTTCAATTCATTAAAAATGTAGCGATCGATTGGGACCAGTCTGTTTATCTAGAGGCTGAACCTGGCGCTTATATTACCATAGCGCGTAAAGCCAAAGACAGCGCCAAGTGGTTTGTAGGCAACAGCAATGGACATGAAGCTCGTAAAGCGGTTGTGGATTGCTCTTTTTTGGAGCCTGGCACTCGTTACGAAGCTACCATTTACAGGGATGCGCCTGAGGCAGATTACCGAACCAATCCCCAGGCTTATGTTATAGAAAAACAAAAAATCTCTCACAAAACCAAATTGAAAATTCACACCGCTGCTGGTGGCGGGTTTGGTATTGAAATTGTTCCTTTAGATTGATGATTTAGGCATCATCAAAATCCCTGGCCCTTAAAATTTACGCAAGCTGACAATATGAGGTGTAAAAGAATTACCTGAATATTCTAATAGGAAAAATGTTATAACTAATTTTGTCATCACTTCAACTCTAATAGATGGAGGTATGGATATAGATTTTGTAGTTACATGGGTTGACATGGATGACCCGAAATGGAAAGAGGAATTCTCTCGATATTCAGGCAAAATAGACAACAGTGTTAATGAATTATCAGAAGCTCGATTTAGAGATTATGGTTTTTTAAAATATTGGTTCAGAGGTGTCGAAAAATTTGCGCCATGGGTTAGGAAGATACATTTTGTAACCTCCGGTCAAAAACCCAATTGGCTCAATACAAATCATCCCAAATTACATCTTGTGAGTCATAAAGATTATATCCCAAAGGAATATTTGCCCGTTTTCAATTCCAATCTGATTGAAATATACATGCATAAGATTCCCAGTCTGTCAGAACAATTTGTCTATTTTAATGATGATTTTTTCATTGTCAATCACCTATCGCCGAAACGCTTTTTTGAGAATGGGCTTCCAAAAGACATTGCTGCTTTTCGTACAAATACAGGGATTTCTCAATTCGAGAAAATGCTAAAAAACAACATACGACTTATTAATAAACACTTTGACAAAAAAGAAGTTTTAAAAAAAGATGGGTGGAAATGGTATCACCCTTCATATGGGAGCAGAGGCAGGATGAATTATTTGCTTAAATGGTATAACAAGTTTGTCACTTTGCGAACCCCACACAACGCACAACCCTTTTTGAAAAGTACTTTTGAAGATGTATGGGCACATTGTGAAGAAGAACTTACAGAAATGTCTCATCATCGTTTTAGGAGTCACAATGACTACACGCCAGAGTTATTTAAAACGTGGCAAATATGTAAATCCAACTTCATTCCTTATAATACTTACAGAGACACCAAAATGTTTCCTTTGATGATTAAGTCAAAAAAAGCCATCAAAGCAGTACGTGATCAGTCCTATTCTTTGGTCTGCTTAAATGATAGCATACACATCAGGAACTACCAACAAACTATGGAAAGTATTAAAAAATCGTTTGAAGCTATTTTACCCGAAAAATCAGACTTCGAATTGTAAATCATAGTGGCCAGCAAAAAGCTGTTATTTTTCAAAGGAAGCTTTTTGGGGAAATAATTTTTTTAAAAAAGGCTCTACATGCGATCTGTGGTCATCCGTTGCATGCTCAGTGTCATTTAAACAAAAGAGCATGGGGTTATATTTACTAATATACTTTTGGTAATCTGTCTTGTGTACGCGAATGCGACATGACTCTTTACGGCCAACATATTTTAAAACCCCGGTGTTGTTGTACAATGCAAAATAATTAATGAGAATACGATGTGTGTCAGATTTGTGCCTAAAACGATTGGGATACATAGATTCAATGTTTTCTTTAAAAACATCTTCAACTACTGCCTTGTAATCACTTTTTAAACAGGCATCAATATTATGATGAGGGGTAATCGGGTAGAATACTTTAAATCGTTTTTGAAATAAAGTATAGGCATTTTCTATTGCCAACCGATAGGTGTTTATGTTGATGTTGAGGGCTTTTTTTAGTTGTAGTTTTAGTTTGATCAAGGGGTTATGTATCATTCTCATGATAGGAGCCCCGTCTTTAAAAAAGAAAGATGGATCTAAATCGGCATGAACAAATGTGTCGTCATTGGCAAAAAGAAAATGTTCTGAAAGATCTGGAATGTTGTATATAAAATACTCCATAAGACTGGTGTTAAAAGTCGGGAGTACTTCTTTGGGAATGATCTGGGAATGATACACAATCTCAATCTTTGGGTGGTTAACATCGACAAAAGGGGGAATTTGGTCGTCTGTGACAATAAATATTTTTCTTATCCAGGGGATGTGTTTTTCAACCGAGCGCAATGAATATCTTAACTCCCCATTGTCTTGGTAACGCCCTACTGTATTGATTTTTTTATCAATAAAACGTTGTTTTTTTTCCAACCATATCGGATCACTCCCATCCACCCACAAATAAACCAAATCAATATTCATACCTATTAACCATATAAAACTCTTACAAAGAATACCATAACTGTGAAAATATAGATTTCAAAGTCTTATTGGCAAATATACGCTGTTAAGTAAGTCTTCATAGACAATTCTTGCAAATGGAACTCAACTCAGAAGATAGTATTGGTTTGCCTCAAAAAAAGGGACAAATCTAAAAAACAAGATTTGTCCCCGTTGTGTACACTCCATTGAGCTATTCTCGAAACAAAACCTCTTTTTTATTAAAAATTTGGGTGAGCTAAACCTTAAATGCCTTTAAAAATCAGATGAAAATAAATAATGTTTGTTATCGATGTATTTCCTAGACTCATTTCGTATATCATCAATAAAAATTTTATTAATCACTTTCTCTGGAGTATCTATATAATCTACCTTAACAATTTTTTGGGACTTAACCCATGATTTTATAACTTTTATATCTTTCTTTTCTAACCCATTTAAGACAGGCACTCCTAGTTTTTTTAAAGCCTCAGCATTACATTGTTGTTCATATTGATTTTTCATTGGAATAACTAATAGTTTCTTTTTCAAGTATAATGCTTCAGCTGGTGTTTCAAATCCAGCCCCGCAAATGATGCCTTTTGAAATAAGGAGGCTATTGTTAAATTCTTTTTTACTAATCGGATAAAAGCTGATGTTCCCAATTCTATACGCATTAAGCGTATGCTTTGAAAAAACAATCCAATTCGTAAAACTTATTTTTTGCAACACTGCAATTATTTTTTGGTCGTCATATGCAGGCAAATACACAACGTACTGGTTCTTGTCTTGTCTTTCTCGACTTATAAAATCGTTTTTGATGATGGGTGTAAAAATGTTATTATCATATTTTAGAAAATGAAAACCATAACCCTCTTTTGTTGGGGCATAATATTTCAAAATACATCTTGCCAAAAAAGCTTTTTTTGAAGACTTAGGTACTTTACTATTTAACAAACTGTATTGATGGCTAAGTGCAATTGAATACTTCTTTTTAAAAACACTTGCCCAGGCAGAAACAGGCTCAAAATCATTAATCACTACATCATAATCTTTAAGATCTAAAGAATTGACATCCTTTAGAAAACTTAGAATATCTAAACTTCGAATGGTTTTCCAAACATCAATACCACCGTTTTTCCCAAATGTAAAACTCAAACCCCTTAATCGATATTTTATTGGGTAATCCAATTTAATGTCCGCAGAAGTTCCACTAACTAAAATATCAACTTCAGCAATTTTTTTAAACAACGGTAATAATGCTTCAGCTCTTGAAATATGTCCGTTACCGGTTGCCTGAATTGCATATAATATTTTCATTAACACTGATTTTACATTTTAAAATCTGATGAAAGCTCTAAAAAAAGTTCCTTGACATCTTTAAAATCATCGTCATTTGTTCCTTGTTTTTTTA
Source organism: Flavobacteriaceae bacterium (assembly GCA_964229545.1). GTDB lineage: Bacteria > Bacteroidota > Bacteroidia > Flavobacteriales > Flavobacteriaceae > UBA724. The sequence goes on from CAXRDP010000018.1 coordinate 36,047, forward strand.
GTTTACTCGATTCATAGTGAAATATATTCCACGTATTATTATCGTACTCAAGAGCCGTCAAATTTTCTATCCAATCCCCAGAATTTAAATATTGAACACTTCCGTAATTATTTGTAATGGTTTTAATGCAAGGTTGATGTATGTGCCCGCAAACCACATAATCATATTTATTGTGAATGGCAATTTCTGCTACAGTATCCTCAAACTTATTAATATAAGAAACAGCAGCTTTTACTTTGTTTTTTATGGTTTTGGAGAACGATAATTTATCCCTTTCAAATAAAGTCAAAACACGATTAACAGTAGAATTTAAAAAAATTAATGCATCGTAACTAAAACCTCCAAGCCGTGTTATCCATCTTGAGTGTTGCATAGTGATATCAAATACATCTCCGTGAAAAAACCAAGCTTTCTTTCCATCTAATGTTAACTTTAGTTTATTAGAGATTGTAAATCCACCAATTTCAAAATTTAAAAATCTTCGAAAAGATTCGTCGTGATTTCCAGCGATATAATGAACAGTCACACCATCAGATATAAATTTTAGTAACTGTTTAATAATTTTGGTGTGATTTTTATCCCAATGACGTTTGCTAAATTGCCAAATGTCAATGATGTCTCCGTTAAGAACAATTGTTTGCGGATCAATGCTTTTTAAGTAATTATACAACTCTTCAGTACGAGCTCCAATTGTACCCAAATGTGTGTCTGAAATGACAACAAGCTGTACTTTTCTTTTCATAAACTAAAAATATAAACACAAAATAACAGTGGTCTTAACTAAATTTTAAATAAACAAGAAGATAATGTTAAAGAGAAGTGTGTTTTTATAGAAATAGAAAACTAATTTCTTAAATTGGTTTTTAACTTTTATATTATGAAAGCCTTATCTACACACCTCTCCACATTGCTAGTCATATTTGCTGCAAGCGCACAGCAAACTCAAGTGATTGGACATAGGGGTGCTATGGGTCATGCCCCTGAAAATACGGTGCTATCCGTTCAAAAAGCTCTTGCGATCGGAGTTGATGGAATCGAGGTCGATGTCTTTCGGTGTCTTTCAGGTGAAATTGTTGTGTTTCACGACAAAAACCTTGATAAACTAACCAACGGTAGCGGAAAAATTGAAGAGAAAACGTTAAAACAACTTAATGCATTAAAAGTGATGGGAAGTGAACCTATTCCAACTCTAGAAAACATTATCGATGTCGTTGATGGAAGCGTTCAGCTCAATATTGAGCTGAAAGGAAAAAATACTTCAGCAGGTGTTTTTAACATCATGCTTAGAGCTGTTGAGTCGGGACGCTGGAAAATGAACCAGTTGTATGTTTCAAGTTTTGATTGGGATGAGTTGCAAGAATTTAGAAAACTCACAAATGAGTTTGGTATTGCCATTTTAACAGAGAATAATCCTCTTGACGCAGTCCCAGTTGCTCGTGATCTCAGTGCCTTTGCAATTAATCCCAAACATAGTCATTTGACACAGGAAAAAATCAACTATATTCAAGGTGAAGGTTTCGAAATTCACACATGGACTGTAAATGAAAAGAATCGAATCGAGGAACTCATTTCTTGGGGAGTTGATGCGATTATTTCAGATTTTCCAGAAAAAATCTTGGTTGAAAAAAAATATCCCAAAAAACAATAAATTATTTTTGAGGATAATCGTACACTCTATCGAGCTATTTTCGAAACAAACTCTGGATTATTTAAATAATTTTCATTGGCTTAATTGAAAAAAAATATCCCCAAAAACAAAAAATTATTCTTGAGGATAATCGTACTCCCAATTGCACTATTTTCGAAACAATCGCTAACTTTTTTAAATAATTTTCATTGGCTTAATTGAAAAAAAATATCCCCAAAAACAATAAATTATTCTTGGGGATAAATTGTACTGAAGGCGGGACTTGAACCCGCACGAACATTACTGCTCATTGGATTTTAAGTCCAACGTGTCTACCAATTCCACCACTTCAGCTTGGACTAAAAATTGAGCGAAAGACGGGATTTGAACCCGCGACCCTCACCTTGGCAAGGTG